>JANPFZ010000254.1:0-21453 GCA_031423655.1 Polaromonas sp. | reverse complement strand
ATGCCGACCGCACAGTGGTCGTTAAAGCTCACCATGCCATCAGCCAGCAGCCGCACGCTCTGCAAAAAGTTGTGCGCAATCATTGGGCGGAACACATTAAGTTCGAAGTTGCCGGACGCGCCGCCGAAGTTGATTGCCACGTCGTTGCCAAAAACCTGCGCGCAGAGCATGGTCATCGCCTCGCTCTGCGTCGGGTTGACCTTGCCGGGCATGATGGACGAGCCAGGCTCGTTCTCGGGGATGCTCAGCTCACCGATGCCGCTGCGCGGGCCGCTGGCCAACCATCGAACGTCATTGGCGATTTTCATCAGACTGGCGGCCAGAGTCTTGAGTGCGCCGTGTGCATGGACCAGCGCGTCGCAGCTGGCCAGTGCCTCGAATTTATTGGGCGCGGTGACAAACGGCAGACCGGTTAGATCAGCAATTTCTGCGGCTACTTTTTCGGCATAGCCCGCCGGCGCATTCAGCCCGGTGCCGACCGCCGTGCCGCCAAGAGCGAGTTCGTACAAATGCGGCAGCCCATCGCGAATGTGCTTTTCGCCATGCGCCAACTGCGCGACGTAGCCCGAAAACTCCTGCCCCAACGTTAGCGGCGTGGCGTCCTGCAGGTGCGTGCGGCCAATCTTCACGATGTCGTCAAAATCGCGTGATTTTTGCGCCAGCGTGGCGCGCAATTTTTCAATCGCCGGCAGCAGCTTGCCGGTGATCGCGGTGACAACGGCCACATGCATCGCAGTCGGAAACACATCGTTAGACGACTGGCTGCGATTCACGTCGTCGTTGGGATGCACCAGCCGGCCCTCGCCGCGCTCGCCACCCATCAATTCGCTGGCGCGGTTCGCCAGCACTTCATTGACGTTCATGTTGGTCTGCGTGCCCGAACCGGTTTGCCACACGACCAGCGGAAATTGACCGGGATGCAGGCCTGCCATCACCTCATCTGCCGCGGCGACTATGGCCTTCGTCTTGCCTTCGTCCTGCAGACCCAGCGCGTGGTTGACGCGAGCTGCAGACCGCTTGATCTGCACCAGTGCGTGAATGATCTCGCGCGGCTGCTGTTCGCCCGAAATATCGAAGTTCTGCAGTGAGCGCTGGGTTTGCGCACCCCACAGCCGGTCAGCCGCAACAGCAATCGGACCGAAGGTGTCGCGCTCGATACGGGTCGCAATGGTCGTGGTTGTCGTCATGGCCAGGCCTCCATCGGTCAGATGAACAAAAAGCAAGTATGGGCTCAATCCAGAACGAACTTTTTACACCGCTGTTCTATCCATGGCCGCAAAAGGCCATGTACCGACGGGTCATCCAACTGCACCGCAGCCCCACAGCACCCGCTACTGGCCCTTGCTAGTCCAGGGAACGAGACACACCCATCTGCAGCGTCAAGCCGGCGCGCCCTGCTGACGTGCTGGTGCAGCCCTGGCAAACGCTTCATGCGCGTCGCAGGCTTTGATGATGCGGTCGATGGTGGGCGTGCCATCCACGTTGATCTTGAACACGCGCATCACGGCGATGATGCTGGCCAGGCAGATATCGGCCATCGTCGGCGTATCGCCATGGCAGAAGGCGCCGGTTTCTTGCTCCGTCGCCAGCCGCTGCTCGACCGCCGCCAAACCGGTACTGAACCACTGCACCTGCCAGGCACGCCAGGCAGCGTCGTCAAAGCCGCCGGTCGAAGTCAGGTATTTTTTGACGCGCGGCGTGATCAGCGGATGCGTATCGCCCGCCAGCATTGACGCCAGCGAACGCACACGCGCCCGCCCGTGAAGATCTTTGGGCAGCAGCGGTGGCGCTGGCTGAAATTCGTCGAGAAACTCCAGAATCGCCAGCGATTGCGTCAACGGTGCATGGCCGGGCTCAACCAGCGCTGGAATCGCGCCCATCGGGTTGATTTTCAGAAACGCTTCGCTGCGCTGCTCGCCAGCGTCGAGGTTGACGATGCGTTCGTGCGCCGTCAGCCCTTTAAGGTTGAGCGCAACCCGAACGCGGTAGGTTGCAGAGGTACGCCAGAAGGCGAAAAGTTCAAATTGCGTTTGGCTTGACATGATGACCTTTGTCTGGATTGTTGCTCGCGCACGATTGGCCGGGCTCAGTACTGACTCGTCCAAAATGTACAACATGTCGCCGGCGCGTGAGTGGCAAGGGGCCAAGGGATAATCAATCCTGCCCGCAACCAGAAACTCATCATGACCACCATCAAACAAGCCGACCTGATTGAATCCATTTCTGCCGCGCTGCAATTCATCAGCTACTACCACCCGGCCGACTACATCGCCCATCTGGCGCGCGCTTACGAGCTTGAGCAAAGCCCGGCCGCCAAAGACGCGATTGCGCAGATTTTGACCAACAGCAAGATGAGCGCGACTGGCCGCCGCCCAATTTGCCAGGACACGGGCATCGTCAACGTGTTTTTGAAAGTCGGCATGGGCGTGCGTTGGGACGGCTTCACCGGCAGCCTGGAAGACGCGATCAACGAGGGCGTGCGGCGCGGCTACAACCACCCTGACAACACGCTGCGGGCTTCAATCGTCGCGGACCCGGAGTTTGAGCGTAAAAACACCAAAGACAACACGCCCGCCGTGGTCTTCACCGAACTGGTGGTCGGCAACCAACTGGAGGTGACTGTTGCAGCCAAAGGCGGCGGCAGCGAAAACAAAAGCAAGCTGGCCATGCTCAATCCTGGCGACTCGGTGGTGGACTGGGTGCTTAAAACCGTGCCGACCATGGGCGCCGGCTGGTGCCCGCCTGGCATGCTGGGCATAGGCATAGGCGGCACCGCAGAAAAAGCCGTGCTGATGGCCAAGGAAAGCTTGATGGACGACCTCGACATGTATGAGCTGCAGGCCAAATCGTCCTCAGGCGCGGCGCTGTCCAAAGTTGAAGCCCTGAGGCTGGAGCTGTTTGAAAAAGTCAACGCCCTCGGCATAGGCGCGCAGGGTCTGGGCGGTCTCACCACCGTGCTCGACATCAAGATCAGGATGTACCCCACGCACGCAGCCAGCAAACCGGTCGCCATGATTCCCAACTGCGCCGCCACCCGCCACGCGCATTTTGTGATGGATGGCAGCGGCCCGGTTTACCTGGACCCGCCGTCGCTGGAGTTGTGGCCCAACGTCAACTGGGTGCCCGATTACGTCACAAGCAAAAAGGTGGACCTCAATACACTGACCAAAGAAGAAGTTGCCAGCTGGAAACCCGGCCAGACGCTGCTGCTCAACGGCAAGATGCTGACCGGCCGCGACGCCGCGCACAAACGCATTGCCGACATGCTCGCCAAAGGCGAAAAGCTGCCGGTGGATTTCACCAACCGCGTGATCTACTATGTCGGCCCGGTCGATCCGGTCAAGGGCGAAGCCGTCGGTCCCGCAGGCCCAACCACTGCCACGCGCATGGACGGTTTTACCGAGATGATGCTGGCCCAGACTGGCCTGATTTCGATGATCGGCAAAGCCGAACGCGGGCCGGTCGCCATTGAAGCCATCAAGAAGCACCAGAGCGCGTACCTGATGGCTGTTGGCGGCGCGGCCTACCTGGTGTCCAAGGCCATCAAACACGCCGAAGTGGTGGGGTTTGCCGACATGGGGATGGAAGCGATTTATGAGTTTGACGTGGTGGACATGCCGGTGACGGTGGCAGTCGACGCGGGCGGCACGAGCGTGCATAACACCGGGCCGGCGGAGTGGCAAAAGAAGATTGCCGAATCAGTCAAAACTGGCGAATTCAAGGGGATTACGGTGGCTGCGGGTTGAGCTGTCTCTGCACGGATATTTGCACCAACTACACGTAAAACATCGCACGTTTGGTGCAAACCATTTAAAATCATAGACTTATGATCTATGGAAAACAGCTATACCTCCCCTTTTCAGGCGATGCGCAACGAATTGCGGCTAATCTAGCGCAGGCGCACAACTTCTGGCTGGATGCCCGGCAATCCCTGCAAAAACTGCCTGGTTCCATGTACTGGGCTGAACGCGCGGGCCATCAATACCTCTACGTCAAGCAGACAAGCACCGACAACGGCACCAGCCTGGGTGTGCGCAATGCGCAAACCGAAGCGCAGTTTACGGCCTTCACCGAAGAAAAAAAGAACGCTACAGAGCGTGCCGCATCTGCCGATGCGCTCATTCAAACCCGCTCAACGCTTTACCGCCGCTTGCGGATGCCGACGCTGCCTGACAAACAGGCTGAAATTTTACGCAAGCTAGACATGGAGGGCTTGCTGGGCACAGACCTGATGGTGGTGGGCACCAATGCGTTTTCAGCTTATGAATGGGCGGCGAACGCGATTTTTCCTGCAGGCAACGAAGAAACGCAAGACTTTGACTTGACGTGGTGCCGGGACACGCCGGCATCATTGACCTTAGCAGGGACTGACCTTGACAAAAAAACGCGCAAAACCCTTTTCAGCGTTTTACGAAGCATCGACCCCAGCTACAAAATCAATCCACGCAAGCCTTACCAGGCGATGGACGCTGACGGCTACGAGGTAGAGCTTTCGGCGGCCCCCAGCTGCCACCCGTTGCCAAAAGAAGAAGCCTTCGCGCCCATGCAAACATTGATCGAGCAGGAATGGCTGTTACTGGGCAGCCCTGTCAGCGCTGTCGTCGCCACCGAACGCGGCAGGGCCTGTCCGCTGACGGTGCCCGACCCCCGCTTCATGGGCCTGCACAAGCTCTGGCTGGCCGACAAACCCGAGCGCAACCCCGTCAAGCGCGACAAAGACCGCAGGCAAGGCGATGTGCTGCTAGACGCCGTGCGCCACTTCATGCAGGCGAGCCACCCCCTCAATGTTGATTTCGCGCTCTCGGTCCCCGACGACCTCAGGCCGACCTTCGACGTATGGTGCGCCCAGCGCCAGTTCATCCCCACCTCATGAACGCCCCCATCGGCGTTTTCGACAGCGGCATCGGCGGCCTGAGCGTTTTGAAAGCGCTGCGGGCCGCACTGCCAAACGAAGACTTCATCTACCTCGCCGATAACGGCCATGCGCCTTATGGCGAGCGCGATAAAAAGCATGTGCTGGCGCGCTCATGGGCTGTCACGCAGTACCTCGCCCAGCAAAATATCAAGGCGCTGGTGGTGGCCTGCAACACGGCCACGGCGGCGGCCATCGATCTGCTGCGCACCGAACACCCCTGCCTGCCCATCATCGGCGTCGAGCCAGCGCTGAAACCTGCAGTCGCCCTGAGCAAGACCGGCCGCATCGGCGTGATGGCGACGCGCAGCACACTGGCCAGCGCGCGCTTTCAGGCACTGCTAGCCGCACAGGCAGGCGTTGCGGAGTTTGTGCTGCAACCCTGCGACGGCCTGGCAGACGCCATCGAGCGCGGTGCCAGCCTGGACGACGCTACAGAAATAATAGCTGCTTGCGCGCGTAATACGGGGGCTATGGGCATTTTTGGCACTCAACCCGGGCAAATAGACACGCTGGTACTTGGCTGCACGCATTACCCATTCGTCCGCGAGCACCTGCAGGCGCTGGTGGGCAACGATGTGATGCTGGTTGAAACAGGCGAAGCCGTGGCGCGGCAGACAGCGCTGCTGCTGCGCGCCACTGCGGGCAGCACCGGCCCGGCAGTCGCTCGCCCGGGTCGCATCACCCTGATCGCGACCGGCAATGTGTACCCGCTGAAGGCCGCTGCGGAGCACTGGCTGGCACTCCATGAGCCGATTAACTTGCTACAGATTTAATAGCTTCTTGCACAGGTACTGCCTGGGCTGGAGGCATGAAACTCATTCAAAACACACCCTAAGCTGCCTGCAAGCCCTGGTTTGCGATCAGGCCACTGCGTCATACGGCAGCGGTTAAATCACATAACTCGCGCACCATGACAGTTTTTCTCTGACGCCGATTTTCTCAATTTTCCGCTTCAGTTTCCTGCGGGGGACTTGAGCGTGCAGGCCGGCCTCGTAATCAAACAAGTCAGGTTGCCGCCATTGGCACTTCTTGCGATCATGCACGCCTTGCTCGGGCGCGGCGCAGTGCGGGAAAGGCAGGCGTTTGGCATTGCAGGTCGGCTCAAAGTCGATGCGCTTGAGCGAGGTGTCCAGACTGACCTTTTTCACAGCCCACGGGCGCTGGCAGGCCCGACACACTGGGGAGGCGCGATTCGACACTTACAGCGCTTGGGGACGTCCCCTGTCTTTTGCGTAGCTGGGAGCCCCACCGGGCAGAAAGTGGCGAAGGCCTATTTGCTCCATGATTTCGCCTGTCGGCCGGCAAGGAAAGAATTCGTCATCCTGCGGGAAAAAATAATAGTTCAATCAATGTGAGACATAGGGTTACAGTGCAGAAGCGCTTTGATTGAAGCTCCAATTTCACAATCGTAGCGAAGGAGACATCGATGAAAGTACTTGAGGCGTACAGCATCTTTCATGGGCTACCTACTTTGGCAAGCTTGAGCAAAGCGAACCAGTTACGGCACGTTGTAGCGGCATGCCAGTGCCAATGCCAATGCCGCTTATTTTGAGCCGGTCAACAAAATGATTGCGCTAGCTAAATCAGGCGCGCGATTGCTCACAGGCCTGAAGGTTCTTGACACACCGAACTTTCTCGCCGCGCCGATGTGCCCGATGTTTCTTGCGGATTTTGGCGCTGAAGTGACTCAGGTTGAATTCCCCCGCAGTCCGGCGACGGGGCTCGCTACTGGGGCGAGGCCAGGAACGGTGTCGGACTTTGTTGTTACGTCCACCTCATCCGCTACCCGAACCGTTCGCCTCTTCTATCTTCTATTACGGTCTGAACCCAATTACAACCATCAACAACCCACACAGCAACAGGAGATGCAGAAATGAAAGGAATCGTGTTTACCGGAGACCGCCGGCTCGAGTTGCAAGACTTTCCCGATCCTGCTCCGGGTCCGGGCGAGGTCGTCATCGAGATCAAGGCGTCTGGAATGTGCGGAAGCGATCTGAAATTTTACCGTGCGCCAGCTGGTGCGGCGGCCGCCGGGCTGGGGCTAGGCACCGGCAAGCTGGTGATCGCCGGTCATGAGCCCTGTGGTGTGGTCGTCGCCGTCGGATCGGGCGTCAGTGACAAGCAGGCGCGAGTCGGCATGCGGGTCATGCAGCATCATTACCGAGGCTGCGGCGCCTGTCCGCAGTGCTCGACCGGCTGGATGCAACTGTGCGTCGAAGGAGTGGCGGAGGTCTACGGGATCACCTCCCACGGCGCGCATGCACGCTACATGTTGTGTCCCGCTCGCACCTTGGTGCCCTTGCCCGACGAACTGTCGTTTTCGACCGGTGCAGCCATAGCGTGTGGAACCGGCACCGCCTGGGGCGCGCTCAAGCGTCTGGGTTTGCAGGGCGATCACACTATCGCCATCTTCGGGCAGGGGCCGGTCGGGCTGTCTGCCACCCAGTTAGCGACAAGCTTGGGCGCGCGTGTCATTGCGCTCGACACGAGTCCTGAACGCCTGCAACGGGCACGCGAGTTGGGCGCCGAAGTACTCATCAACCCAACGACCACCGACAACGTCGTCGCCGCCATCAAGGACGCCACGCAGGGACTGGGCGCGCACCTGTCGCTCGATGCCTCGTCCGCGCCGAGCGCGCGCAGGCAGGCGGTGCAATGTGTCCGCACCTGGGGTAAAGCCTGCTTTGTCGGCGAGGGCAATGACGTGACGCTGGACGTGAGCAACGACATGCTGCGTCGCCAGGTCACGGTCATCGGCTCGTGGACGTTTTCAACCGTCGGCCAAGCGCAATGCGCACGCTTCATTGCCGATCGCAAGCTTGACGTGGACCAGCTCTTCACGCATACATGGCGGCTCGACCAAGCCGAAGAGGCGTACCAGCTGTTCGACCATCAGACCAGCGGAAAAGGGGTGTTCTTGATGTGAATCTCAGGGCGGGTTCCGCGTCTCGCGGGTCGCTCAACGATGTCTGGCCCCAGGGCCTTGTTAGCCACAGGGCGCTATCAAATCGCCCAAATTAAAAGGAGACTTGTAATGACATTTTCTCGTTTTTTCACTGGCAGTTGCTGCGCTGCGCTGCTGGCTCTGGCCACCGCGCTGCCCGCTGTGTCGCAGGCCCAAACCAAGCTGAGAATCCAGTCCACGTTCCCGGCCAAAGGCACATTTGCCGATGGCGGCCGCTTATGGGCGGAACGGGTCAATGCGCTTTCAGGCGGGCGGCTCGTGATCGAGATGCTTGCGCCCGGCTCTGTGGTGCCCGCGTTCGAGTCGCTCGAGGCTGTCCACAAGAAGGTCCTCGACGGCGCGCATTCGGCGCCCGCCTACTGGGTGGGGAAAAACCGGGCCGCAACGCTTTTCGGACCAGCACCCGGTGGGCCATTCGGCATGGACGAAATCGACTACATGGGTTGGATCTATGAAGCCGGCGGACTGGAGCTGTACCGGGAGCTCTACCAGGTGGAGCTCAAGATGAACGTGGTAGCGTTTCCTATGACTGCGGTCGGGCACCAGGCCATGGGCTGGTTTAAAACCCCGGTGCAGAACTGGGCCGATCTGAAGGGACGCAAATGCCGCCAGACCGGAATCACCGCCGAAGTCTTCTCCAAGTCCGGCATGGCGACCGTCAACATGCCGGGTGGTGAGATCCTGGCCGCTGGCGAGAGGGGCGTCATTAATTGTGCCGAATGGGTCGGCCCGGGGGACGACTCGATTGTCGGCTTCGATACGATCTGGAAGCACTTCTATCCGCAGTCCGTGCACGAGCCGGCCACAGTGGTGGAGGTCATTATCAATGGCGACGTCTGGAAGTCGCTTGCTCCGGACCTGCAGGCAATCGTTCAGTCGGCTTCGATTGAAGCCACGGTGCGCTCATTGAGCCAGCGAAATCGGGCCGATGCGGCAGCTCTGAGCGAGATGCCAAAGCGAGGCGTCACGGTCCATCGCACGCCGGACGACATCCTGAAAAAGCTACTGGAAAGCTGGGACGAAATCGCCAAGGAAGAGGCGGCGAAGAGCCCTTTCTTCAAGAAGGTGCTTGACTCGCAGCGCACCTGGGCGTCGCAGGTGGTGCCGACGCGGCGCGTCACTACCCCGCCTTACAACTACTCCGCCAACCACTACTGGCCCGAGAAGAAGTAACCGGCGACAAAACGGGGCTGCGGCAACGCGGCCCCGCATATGGAGCTGCGGTTTCGACACCTATGCAATTTATTTGCGAGACCGCATAGGCCCATCCTAGGAGAGAAGAAATGAAAACTTTCCACACCGCTCCCCGGCGCGTGATCTTGGCGATAGATCGCTTCACCACTTGGTACGTGCCTGTGGTCGCGCTGCTGCTGGTGCCCATGATCCTCGGCAATGTGGCCGAGGTGTTCATGAGGTACGTGCTGGACAGCCCGACCACCTGGGCAGCGGACATCACGGTGATGACTTTTGGTTCGTTTTTCATGTTGGGCTCGGCTTATACGATGCTCAAGGGGGCGCATGTTCGAACGGACACGTTCTGGGATCACTACTCGGACCAGACCAAGGGAATCATCGACAGCGTCTCTTACCTGTTCCTGTTCCTGCCCGTCATGGGTTTGATCTTTGCAATCTCCATCGACGACCTGGTGTACGCCTACTCAATCAACGAACGTTCGACGATGAGTCTGTGGCGCCCGGTCCTGTGGCCATTCCGCGCCGTCATTCCGCTGGCGGCGCTGCTGATGTTTGTGCAGGGCATCTCCGAATTGCTGAAGGCCCTATGGGCTGCAAGCACCGGCGAAGTCCTGGTGCGTGCCGAGAAAATCGAGATATGAAACCCCTCTGGAGCATCCCCTTTGACTTTCAATGAAATCCTAGGGCTGACCATGCTCGCGAGCATGATCAGCGTCATCTTCGTCGGCCTTCCGATTTCATATACGCTGCTGTTTATCGCGCTTGTGTTTGGCGGGATCGGGCTCGGTGTCAATCCGACGTTCAACCTCGCCTATCTCCAGATCTGGGGATTCATGAAGGACGATATCCTGCCGGCAGTGCCGCTGTTCATCTTCATGGGGTTCATGGTCGAGCGAGCGGGCCTGATGCAGAGGCTGTTCGAATCGCTTCGGAACATCCTCGCTCCGGTTCCTGGGTCGCTCTATTTGGCAGTGCTTCTGACCGCGACAGTTTTCGCGATGGCGACCGGCATCGTTGGCGCGGCGGTCACCGTTCTTGGGCTCCTGGCCGGACCGATGATGGTCAAGCACGGCTACGATACGCGGATGTCAGCCGGCACGATTGCCGCGGGAGGCACCCTGGGGATTCTCATCCCGCCGAGCGTCATGCTGGTGGTGATGGCTCCCATCATGGGCGTGCCGGTCAATCATTTATATTCAGCCGCGATCATTCCCGGTTTCCTGCTCGCTGCGCTGTATATCGTCTACTGCCTTGTTCGCAGTATGGTCAACCCGACGCTCGGTCCACCGGTACCGCCTGGGGAGCGGATCACCGATATTCGCAAGCTGGCCTACGAATTCTTCTCGGGGGTGGTGCCACTGCTGGTGCTGATCGCAGCGACGCTCGGCACCATCCTCGCCGGCGTGGCTACCGCCACCGAGGCGGCCTCATGCGGTGCCCTCGGAGCGACGGTGCTGGCGCTTGCCTATCGCAAGCTCACGCTGCCGGCGCTGAAAGATGTTGCGATCTCGACCATCACTACCTCCAGCATGGTGTTGTTTCTCGCGGTGGCTTCCAGCGTGTTCGGAGCGGTCTTCACCCAGCTTGGCGCGGCGGGGCTGATCACGGGCACGGTGGCCGGCCTCCCGCTGCCGGACATGGGCAAGCTGCTGGTCATCATGGCGATCATTTTCCTGCTGGGCTGGCCCTTCGAGTGGCCGGCGATCGTACTGATCTTCCTGCCGATCTTCCTGCCGACGGTAGAAGCGCTCAACATCGGCTTGTCCAAGCAGGATATGCTGCTGTGGTTCGGCGTCGCGGTTGCCGTGAATATGCAGACGGCGTTCCTGAGCCCGCCCGTGGCGATGTCAGCGTACTTCCTGAAGAACGTCATGCCCCAGTGGAGCTTGGGGCTGATTTATAAAGGGATGGCGCAGTTCATGGTGATTCAGATCTTTTGCTTGATGCTGCTGCTGCTCTGGCCCGACATCGTGCTGTGGCTGCCCAGAACGCTGAGGTAAACCGTGGCGCTGGGCCGGAGGTACGGGGGGTTTCGTATTGAAACCAAACCGACCTCCTTGGGGCAGCCCGTATTTGGGAAAATCCGGCCATGTCAGGTTAGCCTAAAGTAGCGCGCCCTGGGTTGAGAGGCAGGGATTCGGGCGGAAGTGGGGTGCGACCAAGGATCATGTCGGCCGCCTTCTCGGCAATCATCATGGTGGCCGCTCCGGTGTTGCCTGACGCAATCGTTGGCATGATGGACGCGTCAACCACGCGCAGTCCTTGCACACCGATAACACAAAGCTCTTTATCAACTACGGAATCCGGTGCCGCGGGCGATCCCATACGGCATGTTCCCGTTAAATGCCATGCCGTCCCGCCATTGTTCCGGGCGAACTCCAGCAGTTCGCTGTCGCTGGTAGCAGACGCCGGGGGTGCCACATCCCGATCACAATAGATCTGCAGCTGGGGTGTATGCAACAGTCGTCTTGTCAGCCGGACGCCGTCTGTTACCACCTGCCGGTCTCTTTCGTCCGAGAGATAGCTGGGCTGGATGAGCGGGTCCTGAAAAGGATCAGTTGATTGCGCACGGATGAAGCCGTTGCTGTGCGGGCGCAACTGGTAAAAACCCAACGTCATTCCGGGAAAGGAGTCCAGCTTTCCTGCAATGCCTGACGTAAAACTCCCGGGGGAGAAACAGAATTGCAGGTCAGTGACCGGAAGTGTTTCGCGTGATTGCCAGAAGGCATAGGCCACCGACGGACTGATGGCGAGCAGGCTCGGTTTGCCGAGCATCCACTTGGCAATCTCGCCCAGCAGACGAAAACCGCGTGCACTACTGTTTAGCGTCTCAACGCCCTTGACTCGAACGCTTGATCGGACCATGTAGTGGTCCTGGCAGTTTTCCCCCACCCCCGAAAGGTCGTGGACAACGGGGATTCCCAGCTGGTCGAGCAAAGCGCGAGGTCCAACCCCAGAGAGCTGCAACAGCTTAGGTGTGTTTGCAGCGCCTCCACAAAGAATGACCTCTTTCCTCGCGCGTACATTCTCGAGCGGATAGCCCGAGCCGCGAGAATAACGAACGCCGATCGCGCGCTTGCCCTCAAACATAACTGCGACCGCATGGGCGTTCGTACGAACCTCCAGGTTGCTGCGTTTCATCGCGGGTCGCAGAAATGCCCGAGCCGAACTGACACGGCGTCCATGGTGGATCCAGCGCTGGTAGTAGCCGGCGCCAGCTTGTTTTTCGGCGTTGTAGTCAGGGTTGCGAGGGATGCCCATGGCCACGGCGCCGTCGATGAACGCATCGCACAGCGGATGCGACCAATCGCTATCAGTGATAGGCAGCAAGCCCTCGCCGCCGCGATAGCGCGGATCGAAAGGGCCAACCCGGCGTTCGGTGCGCTTGAAGTACGGCAGCACCTCGGCATAACTCCAGCCAGCATTTCCTCGCTCAGCCCAAGTGTCGTAGTCGATTGGCAGACCGCGTGTGTAATTGAACCCATTGATCGAGCTGGAGCCACCCAGTGTGCGACCGTGCATGATCGGGATCTGACGGCCTGCTGTCCCTTCGCTGGGTTCAGTCTTGAATTGCCAGGTGTATCGCGGGTTGTATCCAATCTTGATGAATCCCGCCGGAATATGGATGTAAGGGTGATCGTCGGAAGGGCCAGCTTCAAGCACACAGACCGTCACACGTCCATCCGCTGTCAATCTATTTGCCAGAAGGGAGCCGGCAGCACCCGCGCCGACGATCACATAGTCGAATTCGCCACGGGTTGCAGTTGACATAATTTTGGACTTCGTAACGGTGACTGGTGTATCGCCCACCCGACTGAGGGTCGGAGTTAGCGTAAGAGAGAACAGGGCAGTCGATCATCTTTGGCATTTCGACTGTGAATCGCATTAATCAGCGCACTAACCAGCGCATTAATCAGCGCATCACGAACGGGTTGCCGGTTGCCGCGCCGGTATTGATCCAGACGCTTTTTACCTGCAAGTAATCGCGGATGGCGTCGATCCCGTTCTCTCTCCCCAGGCCCGAGTCCTTGAAGCCGCCGAAGGGTGCCATGAAGCTTACCGCCCGATAAGTATTGACCCAGACCGTGCCAGCCTGGATGCGCTCTGACATGCGGAATGCGCGGCCAATGTCGCTGGTCCACACACCCGCACCCAGGCCGAAGCGCACGTCGTTGGCAATCGCCAGCGCCTCAGCTTCATCCTTGAACTTGATTACCGACAGCACCGGCCCGAATACCTCCTCCTGCGCGATGCGCATCCGGTTGTTCACATCCGCGAACACGGTCGGTTCAACAAACCAGCCTTTGCCGCATTCCGCGCGTGTCGCCGGCCCACCGCCCAGCAGCAACTTCGCCCCTTCCTTCCTGGCGATGTCGATGTAGCCCAGCACTTTTTCGTACTGCGGCCGCGTGGTCACCGGACCGATCTGGGTGTCCGGGCTCATGGGGTCGCCCATGCGCGCGGTCTTCGCAATAGCCAGCAGCTTTTCCACAAAGGCATCGTGAATGCTCTCTTGCAGCAACAGGCGCGATCCGGCGATGCAGCTCTGGCCTGTTGCGGCAAAAATACCCGACACCGCGCCGTTGGCCGCATCCTCGAGGTTCGCGTCGGCGAACACGATGTTGGG
This sequence comes from Polaromonas sp., assembly GCA_031423655.1. GTDB lineage: Bacteria > Pseudomonadota > Gammaproteobacteria > Burkholderiales > Burkholderiaceae_C > Polaromonas. Next base: position 7,752 of record JANPFZ010000254.1, on the reverse strand, counting down.
AGATTTCCCGCCCAATTCCAGGCTCACGCGCTTGAAGGTTTTCGCCGCGAGCTCGTTGATGGCGCGGCCGGTCGCATCCGAGCCGGTAAAGGTAATTTTTTTGACCAGCGGGTGCTCAACCAGCGGAGAACCGACGTCCTTCCCGAAGCCAGTGACCACATTGACCACGCCGGGCGGAAAGCCCGCTTCCTCAAATAGCTTGACAAATTCCAGGGTGGACGCCGAAGTAAATTCGGATGGCTTGATCACCACCGTGTTGCCGGCGGCGAGCGCCGGGGCGAGCTTATATGCGACGAGCAACAGTGGCGAATTCCAGGGCGTAATTGCCGCGACCACGCCGAGGGGCTCGTGGCGGGTAAAGTTGAAATAGCCTTTCTTGTCGATCGGGGGGACTGTGCCCTGGATCTTGTCGGCCAAACCGCCGAAGTAGTAGTACCACTGCGGAATGTAGTTGAGCTGGCCCTGCATCTCGGCGATCAGTTTGCCGTTGTCACGCACCTCGGTCTCGGCCAGCTTTCTCGCGTCGCGCGCCACCAAGTCGCCCAGTTTGTGCAAAAGCAGGCCTCGCTGACTCGCCGTGAGCTCGGACCACGGCCCTTCGGTGTAGGCCCTGTGCGCCACGCGCACGGCCCGGTCTACATCATCGGCGTTACCCTGCGCGATCTGTGCCCAAGGCTCACCACTGTAGGGGTTGTAGCTATCGAACCACTTTGCCGAAACCGAGTCGACGTATTTTCCGTCGATGTACATCTGATACTTCTGCATTGCAATCTCCTGTGGCTGAACTGCTAAGAATCTCAGGATCTTGAAGGCCTTTCCCCTGCCGTGAATGGTCGGAGAGCCATTCAAACTATAACAAGCGCACCGTGCCCAAGCAAAGCATTTCATCGGGCGGATGACATTGATTTTCTGGATACACCCTTTGGCGCGCGCCAGTCGGTGCTAGCAAAAATCATAGCGGCTTGCGCACGTAATACGGGGGCTACAAGTCTTTTTGGCACTCATAGGGTTTTCACGTTGCTTGAGGGCTGTTCCACGGCTACAGTGGGTCTAAGGTAGTCGAAATGCCTGTCTCGAGATCGCCTGAAGCTAAAGATCCACGTGATAGGCAAACGTTGGCCAATGCGCAAGCTGAGGCATCAAAAAGAATAACCACCAGAGAGGAAGACAAATGAAAAAAATCGGACTTTTGGCGTCAATGATGGCAGCACTGTGCATCACGGCCGCCCCAGCAGTGCAATCGCAGGAATTGTATTGGGCCAGCAGCGGTATGTTTGGTCCTTTCAACATTCAAGGTCTGATTCCGACCTTCCCTGAAGCCAAGCAGATCACGATCCCGGTTTCAATGTGGATCCTCAAGCATCCGAAGGGCGTCGTCGTTTTCGACAGCGGTAACAACGTTGCAATATCCGACGGCGCCGAAAATTGCAAAAAGTACTGGAGTGCCGGGAACTGCGATTTCCTCAAGCCAAACCAGAAGCGTTCTGACGTGATCGACATGCAACTGAAAAAAATTGGACTTTCAGTGAGTGACGTCAAAGTGCTGATTACTTCGCATACCCATCTCGACCATGCCGGTAACATGGGCATGTTCCCTAAAGCCATCCATGTCGTGCAAAAGAAAGAAATGTATCAAGGCTGGTGGCCAGAGAAATTCCAGGGCCGTGAAGTCAACGGTTCGTTCGTTCTGGCTGACATCAATGCAGCCCGCGACTACACCTACCTCGAGCTCGACGGCGACTACGACTTGTTCGGCGACGGCACGGTGCAGGTCATCGCTACCCCAGGCCATACCATTGGTCACCAGTCTGTCAAGGTCAAGCTACCAAAAGCCGGCACATTTATCCTTTCGCAAGATGCAATCTGGATGCAGGAAAATCTGGATGGCTACGTTGCCGGCCTGAATTTCAGCGTGCAGGCTTACACATCCACAGTGAACAAGCTCAAGATGATGGCTGACCTCGAAGGCGCCAAAATCCTGATGGCACATGATGGCCCTCAGTTCGGCAAAATGGGCGACCGCTGGCACAAATAAGACGCCAACGCGTATGACTTTAAAAGCCCCCCGTTATGGGGGCTTTTTTTTAGTTGAGCATGTCTGTCGACCTCTGCGTGACCGTTGCAAGAATGGGCTGTAATGATTCGACTCGACCACGTTATAAAGCGCTACGGTTCCAGGACTATCCTTCACGATATTTCGTTCGATGTGAAAAAAGGCGAAGTTGTCGGCTTCCTCGGGCCCAACGGTGCCGGCAAGACCACCACGATGCGGATGATTGCGGGCTACACCACAGCCACCTCCGGCACGGTACACGTCGCCGGATTCGATATGGCGACACAAAACGATGAAGCCGCCCACAAGATCGGATATCTGCCCGAGCAGCCGCCGCTCTACGACGTTCTCGATGTTACGTCTTACCTGCGCTTTGTCGCGCGCGCCAAAGGCATCCCGTCTCCCCGCATGGCCTCGGCACTAGACCGCGTGATCAACGCCTGTCGTCTCGAGACCGTGACAAGCAAAGAAATTTACAAACTCTCCAAAGGCTTCCGCCAGCGCGTCGGACTTGCGCAGGCACTCCTCGGCGACCCTGACGTGCTGCTCCTCGATGAGCCTACTGCAAGTCTCGACCCCGGACAAATTCAGGAAACCCGCGAAGTCATCCGCAATGTAGGCAAAGATCACGCGGTGCTGCTCTCTACCCATATCCTGCCGGAAGTCACGCTGATCTGCCAGCGCATCGCTATCATTAATCAAGGTCGTATTCTGGCAGTCGGCTCACCGCAGGGTTTGCAACGAGCAGCCGAAGAAACGAGCAGCGTAACCATCGAAGCCAAAGGCGATGAGCAGGCTTTCAAAGCCGCCCTTCTCGCCACCGATGGTGTCACCGGCGTGAGCATTCGCGCGCTGGCATCCCGCCCCGGCCTGTTTGGTGCTGACTGCGTGGTCAATGCCGACGATTCGGTCGAGGCACGGATTGCACGTGCCGTCACCAGCTGCGGTGAGCTCTACAAGCTTGAGCGACGTCAGCCGACACTGGAAAATATTTTTCTGCGCTATGTCGGCCACGCCGGTCAAGCCGTAGCACCCCTGGAGGCAGCATGAACGCACTGAGCGGATTAAGAGCCGTTTATGAAAAGGAAATTCTGACGTATTTCCGTTCGCCGATTGCGTACTTTGTAATCGCAGTTTTCCTGCTCGGTACCGGCTTTTTCTTCACCTACAACATTTTTCTCACCGGCATAGGGACGATGGATCAAACCTTCGCCAACATGGGCATCTTGTTGATGACCTTGATTCCGGTGCTGACGATGCGATTATTCTCGGGCGAATACTCGGGACGTACCATCGAGTTGCTCATCACGCTGCCACTGCGTAACTGGCAGATCGTCATGGGCAAATATCTGGGCGCAGTGTCCATGTTTTTGCTGATGACGGCCACGAGCTGCATCAATCTCATCCCGCTTTATTTGTACGGTAATCCGCAGACACCGAACATCGTGGCCGGCTACGTCGGTTTCGTTTTACTCGGCATGGCCTGCATTGCCATCGGCCAGTTTTTCTCTGCGCTGACTGAAAACCAGATCGTCGCTGCCCTCATCACGATTCCGGTGCTGCTGGCATTCTGGTTTGTTGGTCACCTGCAGAGTCTTCAATCGTCAGTACTCTTGCGCGACCTGTTTTCACACCTGTCTTTCGCGCTGCATTTTGGCGATTTTATTCAGGGCCTGTTACGCAGTGAAGCCATTGTATTTTTCCTGGCGGTGAGCGCCATTGCGCTGACCTTGAACACCAGTTACTTGCAGTGGCGTCGATAACATGGAAACCTCTTTTCGTTCTGGCCTGATATTGATTGCCGGTCTGGCTCTGTTAGCCGGTGCGGCTATTGCCAATGCACTGGCCGTCAATTCCATGGTCGCCACCAATGTGCTGTTGCTCGCCGGTCTTGGCTTGACTGGCTGGTCGCTGATGGCATTGCGCCTCGAGATCGTTGCTCTGTTCCGTCAGCGACGCGGCGAACAACTACTCTTCACCATCGGCATCATCGGTGTGTTGATCGGCGTTATCTGGGTCACCGCCCTATTCCCGATGCGCATCGATATGACGGCCGAGCACCAATTTTCACTTGCGCCGCAAACGGTGCACTTGCTTAAGGCTGTCGACAAACCGGTGCATATGGTGTTTTTTCATGATCGCGGCATGCGCGAGACGGTCGAACTCTACGAGCAGATCGCCGCACAAAATCCGAAAATCACGGTCGAGTTTTTTGATCCCATGCTCAACCCTGCACAGGCCAAACTGCGCGGCGTCCAGTTTGCCGGCACGGCCTTGTTTGAGAGTGAAGGTCGCAAGCTGACCGTCAACGGCCCGACCGAAACTGATATTGCCAACGGTATTTTGCGCATCACCCAGTCGAAACAACAGCTCGCCTGTTTTCTCGATGGTCATGGCGAACCTGATCCGTTCAGTCTCGAGTCGCACGATCACATGGAAGGCGACACCGGCCACGCACACGGAATTGAGACCAAGGTCGTCAAGCACGAGCAGCATGGCATGGCCAAGGCACGCACTGCGCTGGAAGCGATGAACTATGTCGTCAAAAAAGTCTCGCTGCTGCAATCCGCTGTGGATTTGTCGCGTTGCTCAGTGTTAATCGTCGCCGGTCCGCAGACGTCATTGCTGCCCGCTGAAGTGAGCACCATTGATCGCTTTCTCGACAACGGCGGCAACGCGCTGTTCATGATTGACCCTTTCGTCGAAACCGGACTCGCTTCGGTGATCCGCAAATTCGGCATCGAACTCGAAGACTCGATCGTGATCGACGAAGCCAGTCATTTCTGGGCTGATCCATCGACGCCAGCGGTCACTGACTACAACCGGCATGAGATCACCGCGCGCCTGCCTTTATCGTTCTTCCCCGGCGTGCGCTCGCTGGGGCCGACTGCTACACCTGTGGCAGGTGTGTCGGTGCGTCCGGTGGTGAACTCATCGAAGAAAAGTTTTGCCAACAAGGACAAGACACGAGTGGAATTTATTGCCGGTAAAAGTCAGAGCGGTCCGTTGACGCTGATGGCATCGGCGTCTATCAATCCGAATACGGTCGAATCAGCCGAATCTGTCTTGCGCAAATTGCGCGGCGGAACCGTCGCTGAAGCGGCCAAGCCAAGCGGTGTACCGCGCAAGCCTGCCCGTATCGTGGTCATTGGGGACTCGGATTTTGCAACCAATTCTTTCTATCACATCCTCGGTAACGGCGCGCTCTTCCTCAACTCTGTCAACTTTCTGGCGGCACGCGAAAATCTGATTGGTCTTGAGCCGCGCACTTTTGATTTACCGTACGTCAGCATGACCAATACGCAGATGAAAGCAACATTCATTCTGTCGATTATTTTGATTCCCTTGCTGATGGCGGCCATCGGTGCGGCGTTCTGGTGGAGACGCCGGTGATGCGCGACCGCAGCAAGCTCATCGCCATCTGGCTGGTACTGGCTGCATTGGGTGTGGCGATTTATTTTGGCGAAACCAGGCGCAGCGAACGTATCAGTGCGCCCATCGTCCGGGACGAACGCAAACTGTTGCCATTGCCAATCGAGTCCATAGGCGCCATTGAGCTCATCAACAAGGGCACGATGCACCGCTTCGAACGCGACAAGGCCGGGGTCTGGTTTTATCACGGCATGCATGATGCGAGCAAAGGCGAGCATGGTCATCAGGCCGACCCCAAAGCGGCCGATCTGATCGACAAGACCCTCACCGCGTTTGGCCGCACCCGCCGCGAACAATCTTTTCCGTTGAATGCAGCAGCGGATGAATTCGGCGTTAGCCGGCCTGATCTGTTCATCATGGCCTACCAAACGGGAAGCGTCGAACCGCTGGCGCGTTTTGCCGTCGGCATTGTCACCGTCGACAATTTCAGTCGCTATGTGCTGCCGGTGGGCAGCGCCGAAGTCGTGACCATCGCTGATTTTCAGATCAAGAACCTGCTTGATTTGATCGACCTACTAAACCGTTCGGAGGGTGCGTCGAAGTTGTGATGCATACGCTGCGGTCGCTATTTCTGCTGGCGCTGTCGGCCTCGCTGCTGTGGTTTGTGTCTGACGCGAATGCGCATGCCGGCGATGCCACCGGCTTTGCCAGCATCACTATCCGGGGCTCCGTGGTCAGCTACACGCTCACACCCACGTCGGCCTCGCAAGCTGATCCTGCACTGCTGCCGCAACTCCTGCATGACAAGCTGAGCGTCACTGCCGACGGCAAGCGCTGCCTGCCGGCCGATACAAACGGCTTGACAGCGGTCTTTACCTGCCCATCGAATCCGGCCCAACTGACGCTGCGCGACGATCTGGCTGACTCGTTGGGTACTGCGCATCATGTCCTTGCGCTGATCACCTGGGAAGGCGGCAGCGAGTCGTATTCGTTTGCTGCACAAAGCCGCCAGACCGCTATCAGACTGGCCACGCCAGCTGCGGCTAACAGTGCCGGCAGTTTCTTTTTGCTCGGTGTCGAACACATCGCCACTGGCTACGATCACTTGCTGTTTTTGCTGGCGCTGATTCTCTGCGGCGGCAGCATGGTGCAGCTGTTAAAGATCATCACCGCGTTCACGCTGGCCCACAGCATCACGCTAGTCGCTGCTGCACTGGGTCTGGTGAGCCTGCCTCCGGCGCTGGTCGAGGCGGCGATTGCTTTTTCGATTGCCTACGTCGCCTTTGAGAATCTGTTGCCCCGTCTTGCGATTTCACGGCGCTGGACCATCAGTTTTTTATTTGGTTTGATGCACGGTTTTGGTTTTTCTTCAGTGCTGACGGAGATCGGTTTGCCGCGCGAGGGCTTGCTGCTGGCGCTGCTGAACTTTAATCTTGGTGTAGAGGCAGGACAACTGGTCGCAATCGCCGTCGTGGTGCCACTGCTGCTTTGGCTGCGCAAAACCCGCTGGGAAAGGCGCGTGGTGCTGGCGCTCTCGACACTTGTGCTGGTGACGGGCTTGGGCTTGTTTATTGAGCGGGCAGTGTTCTAGCCGAGGAAATTGGAGTCAGCAGGAAATTTGGAGGTCAAGATACAAGAGTCAAGCTTGGCCCGGTCACGTTTGGATTCAAGGTCAAGCTGAATACGGGACGATACTGACCGTAGGGCCTTTCTTCAGATTTTTTCTGAGCGCGGCAGTTGGAACTCTGGATTTATGCCTGCAGGTGGGGTTAATCAGGCCACTTAACCTGCTACTGATTCAATAGCTGCCAGCGCATGTAATACCTGGGCTACCGGCTTAAAGACGCCTTCACTGGCGAGCAGCCAAGGGTTTTTCTGGAAAACAAGCTGGTCTTGATCCGGGAAGGCTTGGGAGAGATTGCGCAGATGGATGGGCTTCTCGATGGCGTGAGCGACGCCGACATCATGGCGCTGACCACCAATTTTTTTTGGCTCAAACCCGGACCACTGTGACCCGCCCCATCCACTTAAGGTCCAAACACCAGCAACTCAGCCACCGAGATGAACGCAGCCGTGCCTCCCGGTGCGCCGAAGATGCGAATGGCGTCGCCGCTGATGGGGGCGAATTGCAGGTTGTAGGTTTCGTAGTTGATGCCGTTGTTCACGCCAGGGTAGGCGGGTGTCGAGGTCAGGCTTGAGACGTTTACCCAGTTGACGCCTTGTCGGACCTGCACCGTCAAGGTGTTGAACCAGCCGCCATCGGAGAAGTTGATGCCTTCCTGGAACACCACCCGGTTGAAGGTTTGCGTGGTGCCGAACTGGTAGCC
>JANPFZ010000253.1:0-4041 GCA_031423655.1 Polaromonas sp. | reverse complement strand
ACCGCGCTGTCCAACAAGCTGGAAGCGGAAAAGGCAGCGCGGATAAAAGCAAACAGTTGGACAGTCGTAGGATTCTTTTGGCTATTTGTGATTTTTGCGGCGTTTGGCCTTACCGGTATCCTATGGGACGTTGGATTTGCCTATGCAATAGAGTTGAAGTTCGTAAAAGGGCAGGCTTGGTTAGCTGGGGCGGTGGTGGTCTTAGCTGCTATCGCGCTTGTCGGATTCGGTATTGGTTGCTGGGAGTCGATCGCCGAAGGCAACTCTAAAAAGACCTAGACTGAATCAGGGTAGCAATGTCAAAACGGGGGAACAAACGGGGGAACAAAACGAAAGCGCTAAAGTTGAAACCCAATATCCATGCGCGTTTCAAGCAATCATTCAATTGACCCCAGCACCATATGCCACTACAAAGGCCGCTAACGACAACCAGTTAGCGGCCTTTTTCTTTGGTAAATCAACAACCTACAGGCTAGTACGGTACAGGGGCCGCTATTGAAAACTAGTCCAAAAATATTCATGCGAATTTCGACCCATTATTCGATATACCTCAGCGCATTAAAAAAGCCGTTTGCTGGTTACCCCGGCAAACGGCTTTTTTTTGTGGGTTCGGTTTGTTATTGAAGCTCGGCTTTGCGGCTGTCCAGCGGCATGAGAAAAGAGTTTTCACTCCAGTTTGAGGGAAACCGGCTCGGCATAACGCTGTGATTTCCAGAGTCTTGAGGTAGCGGAGTTTTTGACCTGTTGGCCGTTAGTGGTGCCATGTCGCTGGTACGGTTCAGGCGCTGATGCATCAGGGAGGCGCGCAGGCTGGTGCTGGCAGCCCGAATGGCTGCCTCGTCACGGTCATGCTCGCGCGTCATGGACGCCATCTCCCCAAGAAACTCGGAGCGAATATCCTGCAGGCTGGGAAGCCGCACCGACTCAATGACCAGGTAAGCGATGCCGCATTGGTTGAGCAGCGTTTCCTTCAGAATCTGGTTGCGCCTGGCTATGCGCCTCACATTAGGTACGTCAACGCAACCGACTACTCGTCCGTCCACGCCGACCACGGTGAAAGTGCAATAGACACTGCTCAGTATTTCGTACCAGTGCGCGCCTTGCTCTCTGGTGCGGGGCAGGGTGAAGCGGGTCACAGGCATTTTGATCATGATCGAATGGTCATAAAAAGCACCAGCCAACCAGCGCCACACCTTGCGCTCCTCGCTGCTGGCAACCAGCCGTGCGCTCAGTGGCCAGCGTTTCGGGATACGCCTGCGCTCGCGGGCGGCGCGGCGAAGCAACCAGCTGTAAGTGACGATGCCCAGTAATGCACCGATCAACATGCTGATTCCTCCCAAAGCCAGCCAATTACCCCCGAGATAGGCGCTCATCACGTATCCACCTTTTTTCTATTTGCAACTCAGTGTAACAATGATCAAAATTTTCCTACGTGACAAATTCCCGTAAAAACCGCGCATTTGCAACTATCGGGTGACGTTTTGTGGACAACACAACAATGACGAGCCAGGTATCAATCCGACAACTTTTTACTATTAAAGTATTCTATTTGGCGAAGATAAGTGTTTAAAGCTGGGATTCGACCAGCAAGGCCAGGCGCTCCTTGAACTTTTCCTGCCATGGGCGATTCGACCAGGCTTCAAAAGTTACGCGTTTTGATCGGCGCAGGTCTTCCTCGAACACGTTCGATTGCCGCGCGGCAAAGTCTGTATCAAAGATGTTGAGATTGGCCTCGTCGTTCAGACGAAATGAACGATTATCGAAATTCGTCGAGCCCACCGACACCAGCAGCGAGTCAACGATCATGGCCTTGCAGTGGTACATGGTGGGCTGGTATTCGTAGATTTCCGCCCCGGCCTGTAACAAAGGCCCCCATCGCCCGCGCGAAGCTGCGCGCACCGTTTCGGTGTCAATGATTTCGCCGGGCGTAATGATACGGATTTTTACGCCCCGTTCCAGTGCCTGCAGCAGCGCCTTGCTGGTGAGGTCGTCTGGCACAAAATAGGCACTCGACAAATCAATGCTGCGCTGGGCAGCCGTGATGGACAGGTGGTACATCAGCTGCATGCTTTCGCTACCGCCGGAAGGTGAGCTGGAAAAAACCTGGGCCTTGCTTGTACCAACCGCCGGCAGCGCCGGGAAATAGTCCTCGCCATGCATCACGTCGCCCGTGACCTTGAGCCAGTTGTCCATGAACACGGCTTGCATTTGGGCCACCACCGGACCTTCGATCAGGAAATGCGAATCGCGCCAATGGTCAGCGTCCTGGCCCGACCCGGTCCATTTCGGCGCAATGCCTACGCCACCGGTGAAGCCGGTCTTGCCGTCCAGTACCAGAATTTTGCGATGGGTGCGGTTGTTCATGCGCGCCAGGTTGTACCAGGCGGGCTTGTGAAATTTGCGTACGTCAACGCCAGCTGCCTGCATTTGCTTGAGCAGCGCGTCGTCGATCTTGGCGCTGCCAACCCAGTCCAGCAGTACGTGTACCTTCACGCCCGCGCGGGCACGTTCCGCCAGTGCGTCGGCGAATTCGCGGCCGATGTCGCCGGCCCAGTAGATGTAGGTCTCAAAGGTGATGCTGCGCTCGGCTGACCGGATGGCCGCCAGCATGGCCGGGAAAATCTGGTCACCGTTGAGCAGTTCTTGCGCGCGGTTGCCGCTCAGGATTCCCGGGCCGAGCAGCGAGCCCATCGCCCGGTGAAACTGCGGGTCTTGCGTCTGGTAGAGCCGGGTCAGCTTGCGCTCGACGTTTTTCTCGCCGCTGGTGAAGTTAAGCGCAATCAACACACCGGCCAGGGTCAGAATCAGCGTAATGGCAATGGCAATGGCAATGGTCATCGCGAGGCGGGTATTTTTTATCATGGGTGACCTGATTTTTTCGATGCTTTACGGCGCTGTGGTGCGCCGTGTCTCTGCAACCGACGCACGCCGGGCAGACCGTCGATGTTGGTACACATACTAGTCACCCCGATCACACCGCACTGAGAGGTTTGGACGTTTTACCGCGTAGTCGAAGGGCGAGACATTTTTGAGGGGCAACAGCGGCAGGCGTCAGGGTGACCATGCCTGTGACAATAGCGCCATGGCAAGCATGCAAATTCAGGACATTCTTTTTTCCCAGGGCTTTGGTACGCGGCGCGTTTGCGCAGGTCTGGTTCAACAGGGTTTTGTGGCTGTAGCCGACGAAATCATTGCGCAGCCAGCTATGGAATTCATAGCGGATGGCCTTCGCTTTTCAGTACAGGGCGTAGCCTGGCAGTACTTTGAAAAAGCCTATCTGATGCTGCACAAACCGGCTGCTTATGAGTGTTCGCAAAAACCCAGCACTTACCCCAGCGTCTACACCCTGCTGCCGGTACCGATTCGCCAGCGCGGCGGCGGCGCAGCGGCGGGCGTGCAGGCGGTCGGCCGGCTGGACCAGGACACCACTGGTCTGCTGCTGCTGTCAGATGACGGCAAATTCATTCACCGCATGAGCTCGCCCAAGCACCATGTGCCCAAGGTGTATGAAGTCAACGCCAAACATCCGGTGAATGACGCGCAGGTGCAAAAACTGCTCAAAGGCGTGGTGCTCGACGACGACCCCAAGCCGGTTCGGGCTGCTGTCTGTCGGCAGACGGGGCCGTCGCAGCTCAGCCTGACGCTGCTTGAGGGCAAATACCACCAGGTCAAGCGCATGATTGCCGCCGTCGGCAACCGGGTCGAAGAGGTTGGCGGGCTGCACCGTTCGCAGATCGGCGCGCTGGCCTTGCCGGCCGATTTGCTGCCGGGTCAGTGGCGCTGGCTGAGTGCGCAGGACTTGGAGGCAATTTCGACCGCTCCAGCAGCCATTTGAGCCAGTTTTAAAGCAAAAAGTGCCTCTAGCCCAAGTAATAAATGCGTGAGCAGCTATTAAATTGATAGCGATCAGGAGACGTGGCGCAGAAAGTCTGTAACCGCTTCCAGCGTTTTCTCGGGCTGATCGCGCTGCGGCGAATGTCCGCAGTCGGGCAGGTGAAGCCGCTCTGCATGCGGGGCCGCCAGCGCAATCTCGTCGAGCTG
>JANPFZ010000252.1:0-3580 GCA_031423655.1 Polaromonas sp. | reverse complement strand
GCCCGATCAAGCGAAATCCGCCTGAAGAGTGGGGGGGCGGATAGCCAGCGCGTTGAGCTTATGCCCGTGCCGGCACAAGCCGTGCTGAATTGACTGGATCGGCAGGTGCCCGAAACGTATTGCCTCACCGCAGCGAGCTTGGACGAACTGCTCGACCGCATTGAAGGACTACGCCAAGGTGCCGGTTTTCACTCAAGCAGGCTGTTAGGCGGCAAATCCTGCCCTTGTTTGAAATGCGAATTCTGTTGTTCGACGCCAAAGCTCCTGGAGCATTTGGTACGGTCCGCTCAGGCGCAACGGACTAAACCGCTCGCGCGGTAGGCGCTCCGGCTACGTTGGTGGCGGTTCGTTGCGCCCGTGATTCTGCGATGTTAGCGGTCGAGGCAATCCGCCTCGGTCACCGACAGGAGCACGATCATGGACATTTGCACCCCGACCCCATCCGCGGCTGTCTCGCCGCTGCGCCAACGCATGCTCGACGACATGCGCATGCGCCAGTTCGCCGAGCACACGCAGGACGGCTACATCCGCGCCGTGCGCAAGCTCGCCACCTTCCTAGGCCGCTCGCCGCACACCGCCAGCGCGGAGGACCTGCGCCGTTTCCAGCTGCATCTGGTGGACACCGGCACCGGCCCAGTCACCATCAACGCCACCATCACCGGGTTGAAGTTCTTCTTCGACATCACGCTGGGCCGGCCGGAGCTCATGCTCAAGATGACGCATGTGGCTGTGCCTCGCAAACTGCCCGTAATCCTGAGCCCCGAGGAAGTCGGCCGCCTGATCGCCGCTGCGCCCAACCTCAAGCATCAGGCTGCCATGTCGGTGGCCTATGGCGCGGGCCTGCGCGTCAGCGAAGTCGTCTCGCTCAAGGTCGGCGACATCGACGGCGAGCGCATGACCCTGCGCGTGGAGCAGGGCAAGGGCCGCAAGGATCGCTACGCCATGCTCAGCCCCGTGCTGCTGGAGCGGCTGCGCGCCTGGTGGAGACTGGGCCATGCCCAGGGCAAGATCCGCCACGGTGGTTGGCTGTTCCCGGGCCTGGACCCCACCGACCACGTCACCGCGCGTCAGCTCAACCGCGCCGTGCACCTGGCCGCTGCCACGGCCGGCATCGACAAGCGCATCACGCCGCACGGCCTGCGCCATGCCTTTGCCACCCATCTGCTGGAGCAGAAGGTCGACATCCGTGTCATCCAGGTGCTGCTCGGGCACAAGCGGCTGGACACCACGACCCTGTACGCTGCCGTGGCCACCGACCTGCTGCGCCGGGTCATCAGCCCTCTGGATCACACGTCCGCCAAGCCCGCAGGCGAACCAGCGCCCGAACCTGCACCGCAGCCGCCAGCCCTGTAGTCGTACGCCATCGTGCAGGCGCGACCCGCCCTGGAGGTCGCCGACATCTTCCGTGCCCATGGACCCGCCTGGCGTGACGCCCAGCGCGGCCACCTGAGCCTGGCGCAGCTCAAGGTGATGTCGGCCATCACCCAGTGCCGCACAGCGGCACTGGGTGGCCATGTCCTGCGCTGCGACGGGTGTGGCCTGGATCAGGTTTCGTACAACTCGTGCCGCAACCGGCACTGCCCGAAGTGCCAGAGCAGCGCGGCCAAGCGGTGGCTGGATGCGCGCCAGGCCGATCTGCTGCCGGTGGAGTACTACCACGTGGTCTTCACGCTGCCGGCGCCGGTCGCCGACATCGCGTACCAGAACAAGGCGGCGCTGTACGGCTTGCTGTTCGACATCGCCGCCGAGACGCTGCTGCGTATCGCGGCTGATCCCAAGCACCTGGGCGCCCACATCGGCGCCACGCTGGTGCTGCACACCTGGGGCTCGGCACTGACCCACCATCCGCATGTGCACGGCATCGTGCCAGGCGGCGGGTTGGCGCCCGACGGCAAGACTTGGGTCGCCTGCCGGCCGGGGTTCTTCCTGCCGGTGCGCGTGCTGTCCCGGCTCTTCAGGCGCCGCTTTCTGGAGGAGCTGCAGCAGCTTCACGACGGCAGTAAGCTCAGGTTCTTCGGCGAGCACACAGCACTGGCCGAAGCCGCTGCATTTAAGGCCTGGCTTGCGCCGCTGCGCAGGTGCGAGTGGGTGATCTATGCCAAGCGGCCATTCGCCGGACCGCAGGCGGTACTGGCCTACCTGTCGCGCTACACGCACCGCGTGGCCATCTCCAACAGCCGGCTGCTCGCGATGGACGAGCGCGGCGTCACCTTCCGCTGGAAGGACTACCGGGCGAACAAGCCTGGCAGGGGCAAGAAGCGCCACAAGGCGATGACGCTGAGCCCGCAGGAGTTCATGCGCCGCTTCCTGCTGCATGTGCTGCCGGGCGGCTTCCATCGGATCCGGCACTACGGCATGTTGGCCAACAGTAACCGGCGGGACAACCTGGCGCTGGCGCGCCAGTTGTTGCAGGTGACGCCGTCATCGCCCGAAGCGGCGACCGCCGATGGCTTGGACTCGCCACGTCCGACCTTCGTCTGCGCGCACTGCGGCCACGCGATGACGGTGCTGCAGGTCTTCTTGCGCGACTGCTCGATTCGGGCGCCGCCGGCACCATGACCACGCTCGAACACCGCCGATCAACTCGACGCTGTACATGGCGTCCGGTGGGCTGCTGCGTACGTCGCTTGGTCAGCGTCTGCACAGGCTCGGCTAAGAGCTACTGCCGTATCGAAGTGGCACACGGATGGGCGCCTGCGGTCATCGATGAGGTATCGATGCTCAGTCGTAGGCTGCCAACTCGCGACGCGAGCGTAGAGCAATCGCCATAGCCACCGCGCTCGACAACTACCGTGGCGGTTGCCGCGGTTTCCTCCCTCGAGGCTTATGCAACACCTGCCCGACAGCCGTGAGGGTGTTCGACCGCTTGTGCGGCTGGGCAGGTGTCACACAAGCCTTAACTTTTTAAGTCACTTTCACTCCAAAATTGACCGTCCCCACTTGGTCGAGACCTGACCGACAGCCGGAATGGGTGACCAGCAGCAACCGCTTGCTTAGGAGTCATTCACGAAACCAAGCGACCGAATCGCATTTCTCGGACGCCGCAGCGATGTCGGCTGAGAGTACAGATGCAGATTGGCGTCAGATAAACCACGTTGGACTGAAGCGCCTGCAAAGGCGGTCGCAAAAGGGGATTGAAAGCCTCTTCCCCGCCTAAACGGTCAGTTGTGTGGCACTTCGATCTTCACCATCGGTTGACCGCCATTATTCGTCCCAGACGTAGCCATGCTTCCAATCAGCGGGCTGCGTTTCGTCGCGCGGGGCCGGTCTGCCCACTCAAGCTTTTGTAAGCTTGCCTGCCCCAGGCGCGGCCCCGTGAACCGTTCCGTTGTTCCAGTTTGAGACGTATTCCTCGATCGACAGCGTCCATCGGTTCTTCATGTTTTCGTCGAAGTACTCGAAGAGAATCCCGTCTGGTGCAGTCATCGACAGCAGAACAGTCCCACCCTCGTCGCCGCCGTGCTCGTCATGCGGGTGGGCGTCGGCGGGAGCGAGCGCATAGTCGCCCTTCTTGCGATGAACGGACCTGGTCGTGCCGTCCGGCAACATTTCCTCCAGGAACTGTTCACCTTCCAGCACC
>JANPFZ010000251.1:0-15290 GCA_031423655.1 Polaromonas sp. | reverse complement strand
CATCAGGTGGCCCGAGGTGCTGGACTGCGAACCGAAGCTGACAGTTTTTCCCTTCAGGTCGGCCAGGGTCTTGATGGCCGGATCGCTGGTGATGAAGACCGAGCGGAATTTCTCGTCTTCCTCGCGCTGCACCAGCGGGATCACCTTGCCGCCGGAGCGGATACTGGCCTGCACAAAGGTGAAGCCGCCGTACCAGGCCATGTCCACCTGTTTGTTGACCAGCGCCTCGACGGCGGCAGCGTAGTCGGACACGGGCGTGAACTCGACCTTCGTGCCCAGCTGCTGTTCCAGATACTTCACCAGCGGCACGGCCTTGCGGGCCAGCTCGGTGGGTGCTTCGTCGGGGATGGCGGTCATCTTGAAGACGGCTTGCGCGTGCGCGGCGCCGGCAAGGGCGATGAACGCAGCGCAGGCCAGCAGCGATTTGAAGGTTCGGGAAGCAAAGAAAGCCATGGTGAGCGTCATCCTTGGGTCGATGGGGGGGTACGCGCGGCATTCAGGACGGAATACCGCTGGAGCCGCTATTTTGGCTGCAAGGCCCGTTGCGGGTGGGACTGTACCCAGAATAACCAGTGTCGGGCTCGCGAATGCCCGGTCAGCCTGGCCACGCCAGCCTGCGCTGGCTCTGAAATTGCCGTGCCTCGCCCGTCACCGGGTCCGTGAAGGACACGGTTTTTGCCAGCAGTTGTAGCGGCAGCTTGAAGTCGTCATCAGGCGTGTGCGCCACCGGCGGGTACATGCGGTCATTCAAAATCGGCAAGCCCAGCGCATTCATGTGCACGCGCAGCTGGTGCTTCTTGCCGGTGACCGGGCTCAATGCGTAGCGTGCCATGCCGCCCATTTCTTCAATCACGTCGATATGCGTTTCGCTGTTGGGCGTGCCGGCTATTTCGAGTTGGCGGAAGAAAGGCTCGTCCTGCACGATGCGGGTCTTGCGGGTGAGCGGAAAGCCGATGTCGCTTCGCCACGGCGCGATGGCTTCGTAGTGTTTTTGAATGGTGTGCTGCCGGAACAGCACCTGGTAAGCGTTGCGGTCGTCGGGCCGGACCGAGAACATCACCAGCCCGGCGGTTTCGCGGTCGATTCGGTGCAGCGGCACCAGCGTGTCGATCTTCAAGCGATTTTTCAACCGCACCAGCAGGGTTTCCTTCAGGTAGTTGCCCGAGGGCGTGACGGGTAAAAAGGGCGGCTTGTCGGCAACGACCAGATGCTCGTCCTGAAACAGCACAGCCTCTTCAAACGGAATCAGTGGCTCGTTGGGCACGTCGCGGTAGTAGTACACGCGCAGGTGACCGGCGTAGGGGCGCTCGGGCGTGATCAGCCCGCCAAATTCATCGACGACTTGCTGTTGCGCCATGCGCGCCAGCCAGGTCTCGCGCGAGATCGCCGGGAAGTGCTCGACCAGAAAATCAGTGATCGTCTTCCAAGGGCCGGCAGGCAGGCCGACGCAGCTCGGGCCGACACCCGCACGTGTCGGCAAACCATGACTTGTCGCGACGATCACACGCGGATGAACACCACGTCCCACACGCCATGGCCGAGTTTGATACCGCGGTTTTCGAACTTGGTAAGAGGCCGGTAGTCGGGCTTGGGCGCGTAGCCGTCTGCAGACTTCACTGCGGTGTTTGTTAGCAAGGGCTCGGCGCGAAGGACTTCAAGAATCTGCTCGGCGTAAGGCTGCCAGTCGGTGGCGCAGTGCAGGTAGCCACCGGGTTTGAGACGGGCTGCAAGTTTGGCGATCAACGGCGGCTGGATCAGTCGGCGCTTGTTGTGTTTTTTCTTGTGCCACGGATCCGGAAAGAAAATGTGTACACCGTCGAGGCTGCCCAGCGGCAGCATATGGTCAATCACCTCGACCGCATCGTGCTGCAGGATGCGGATGTTTTCCAGGCCCTGCTCGGCGATGCGTTTGAGCAGCGCGCCGACGCCGGGTGTGTGAACTTCACAGCAGAGAAAATTCGTCTCCGGCATCTGCGCGGCAATATGCGCGGTCGCCTCCCCCATGCCGAAGCCGATCTCCAGCACCGTCGGCGCGTGGCGCTGAAAAACGGCTGAAAAATCCATAGCCGCTGCGCTGTAGGGCAGCAAAAAACGCGGTCCCACGCCGGCAAAGGCCTTGGCCTGACCGAGTGTGGTTCTGCCGGCGCGGCGTACAAAGCTGCGGATGTTGCGGTGAGATCGGGGGTCGGCGGGCGCAGCGTCGGGCAGCGGCAGAGAGTCGGGGGCAGGCGTTGGGTTCACTGCCTGATTTTAGTGCGCTGGCTTTTCGAGCAAGGCAGTCCACCACGGCACCGCCTGACGCAGCCATTCGGCAGGCGTCGCTCCGACGGGGCTACCGACCAGCCCAAGCACTTGGCCTGCCTGCTGCAACGCTGCAATTGGCTGGCTCGTGTCCAGCGGCTGCGCTCCGTTTTGTTTGGAAAGTTTCTCGCCGTTCGCACCCAGCACCAGCGGCGTGTGCAAATAGGCAGGCAGCGCAAAGCCCAGCGCACGCTGTAACAAAATCTGCCGCGCCGTGTTGTCGGCCAGGTCTTCGCCGCGCACGATGTGCGTCACTCCCTGCGCTGCGTCATCAACAACAACAGCCAGCTGGTAGGCCCACAGGCCATCAGCGCGTTTCAAAACAAAGTCGCCCACCGCCAGGCCAACGTTTTGTGTCTGCGTGCCGATAAGGCGGTCGTGCCAGCTGAGTTCTGCATTGCCCGGGCAAGATAAGGCTTCCGTTTCAGAGATGCCAGATGCTATGAAACTGATAGCTGCCTGTCCAGATATTACGGGGGCTAGAGGTTTATTTAATTTAAATTCTTCAGTCAGGAAGCGCCAGCAGCGCGGTGCCCGCCCCTTGAGTCCGCCCCGGCAGGTGCCGGGGTAAACCAGTTCGCCGTGGCGCTGGGCTGGCCGCCCGTTGGCCTGCATCGCGCGCTTCAGGTCTTGTCGCGTGCAGCCGCACGGAAAAGCCAGCCCCTGCGCTGTCAATTGATCCAGTGCGCTCTGGTAAAGAGCGCTGCGCTGCGACTGGTACACAGGCGGCTCATCGGGCAAAAGCCCGCATGCCGCGAGCTGCGAAAGAATGGTCTGGTCACAGCCCGCCACGCAGCGCGGCGTGTCGATATCTTCAATTCGCACCAGCCAGCGGCCACTGTGGGCGCGGGCATCCAGCCAGCTGGCAAGCGCTGCGACCAGCGAGCCGGCATGCAACGGTCCGGTAGGCGAGGGCGCAAAGCGCCCCGTGTAGTGTGGCCCCCACGGTCGCTCACTGCGTGTAGCTTCCTGCCCCCCGAGGGGGCCGCTGCGCCAGCGGCCCGGCGAAGCCGGTTCCGCGGCCCCTGCTTGGGAAGAGCGGCCTCCACGTTCGTTCACTGCGTGTAACTCCCTCCCCCCGAGGGGGTGCTGCGCCTGCGACCCGGCGAAGCCGGTTCCGCGGCCCCTGCTTGGGAAGAGCGGCCTCCCCGTGCGTTCACTGCGTGTAACTCCCTCCCCCCGAGGGGGTGCTGCGCCTGCGACCCGGCAAAGCCGGTTCCGCGGCCCCTGCTTGAAGGGGAAGCAGCCCCATCGTCGTTACCGGCATCGCACCCACGGTCAGCTCACTAAGGCAGTTAAGCCCTCATCACACCAGCGCCATGGCCATCTCCAGCCCCGAAACAAACCCGTCTTCCACTCGATGCCCCAAACACCAGTCGCCGCACAGGCCGATGCGCGATGTGGCGTCCCAGGCGTGGCTCTTGCCCAGCGGCTCGGTTGTCTGGGCATAGCGCCAGCGGTGTACGGCGGCATACGGCGGATCGGCGCGAATGCCGGTGACTTCAGTGAAGGCTTTCAGCAGTTTGGCCTTCACGCGCTCGGCGTCGTCTTCGAGGTGGCGTTCGGACCACTGCGGGCTGGCCTGCACGGTCCAGCGCTCGACCAGGCTGCGTCCGGGTTTGGATGACTCACGGGCCAGCCAGGCGATGCGGTGATGGGTACTGCGCGCGGCATTCCACTGCGGGCCGAGGTGCGCCAGGTTGGGTTGCACGGCCTGCGGGAACGCCAGCATCAATGTCCAGCATGGTGCGACTGTCACGGCGCCTAGTTCGGCCTGCAGCGATCTGGCCTGTTCCGAGCTCAGCAGCAGCGCGCTGGCCTGCGGCGATGGAATAGCCAGCACCACCGCGTCAAATCCGCTGTGTACCCGCGCCTGGGCGTCGGGGCCTTCGGTTTGCAATTGCCAGCATTCAGGGTGCAGCTTGTCGGCCTCGATTCGAACCACCTGGGTTTGCAACACCAGCTTGCCGGCGGCAGCCAGCGGATTGGCCCATTGACGCACCAGTGCATTCATGCCGGGCGTAGCGACCCAGTGCGCCTCTTTGGGCGGCAGCGACGAAGCCACGACGCGGCCCAGCTCATCGAGGATACGAACCGTGTTGGCGCTCCACGGGCGTACCAGACCTGACGCTGTCGCCAGCGCCTTTTCAAAACGCGCATCGCGCACCGTGAAGTACTGCGCGCCATGGTCAAAGCCGCCAAATTCACTGCTGCGCGTCGACATGCGCCCACCGGCGCCGGTACTTTTTTCGAACACCGTCACGTCCAGGCCGGCCTGCATCAGGGTACGGGCACAGGCAACGCCCGCGATGCCCGCGCCGACAACAGCGACCTTTCGCAGCGACCGGCTGGTCTTTGAAGCAGAAGTTCGGGGTTTTTTTGTCATATCGTTTTACTTTTTCGGAAAAGATGAAAATTCGGAGAGGGGGTAATTTGCTGTGGCGCACCTCATTGGCTGGGCGCATGCCCGAACTCTACACGCCCCGCCGCCCGACACAGGGGATTCAAGCCGGATGCGGGCGGTCAAGCAGCGCCTTTCGCGTTGTGGCATGCGTCAATTGTTTCAGCCACCATTGCAAGGCGCGGCCTTCGCTGTCGCGCACGCCGCTGCGCCAGGCGTAACTCAGCGGCACCCGCCGCTCCGCGCCCTGCACCCGTTTTTCGATCAGATGGCCGGCGCGGATGTGCGGCCGTGCCAAAGGCTCGGGAAGAAACCCGCCGCCCAGGCCGCGAAGCTGCGCCTCAAGCTTTTCCTGCATGCCGGGTACCGTGAAAATGTCCTGCCCGCCCATCAGGCCGACGGTGAGGCCGCTGCCGCGTTGCACCGAATCTGCCACCGCCACGGCGCGATGCGGCATCAAGCTGGCGTCTGAGATCGGCTCCGCAGCACTCGCCAGCGGATGGTGCGGCGCCACGGCGTAAACGAATCGAAGCGTGCCCAGCGGTTTGCTCTGCACTGAGCGGTTCAGTGATGCTTCGATCGCGACGCCAATGGCCAGATCGGCCTGCCCCGACGTCAGGGCCTCCAGCGTGCCCGACAGCGCTTCATGCCGTATCTTCAGGCGCGTGGGCGGCGCAAGCGAGAAAAATGATTCGCAGAGTTCCATCACCGTGCTGCCGGAAATCACGCTGTCGATGGCCAGCGTGAGCTGGGGCTCCCATCCCGTGGCGATGCGCTTCACGCGATTGGCTACCGCGTCCAGCTCCGCCAGCAGGCGCTTGCCTTCACGCTGCAGCTCGGCGCCGGCCTGTGTCAGTTTGGCCTGCCGTGACGAGCGGTCAAACAGCAGCACATCGAGCGCGTCTTCGACCAGGCGGATGCGGTAGGTCAGCGCACTGGGAACCAGGCCCAGCTCTCGGGCGGCAGCCGCCATGCTGCCGGTGCGATGAACCGCATCGATCAGCCCCAGGGTTTCGGGGGTCAGCGTGTTGCGTATCGGGTCGGTGGAAGTGGCCATGCCAATCATTCAAATAATTTGAATGATGCCATCAAATCTACGCAATGGCGAGCCTGCCCGACATTGCTACAGTCAATGCATTGAAACGCTTTTGGAAAGGAGCACCCGATGATGGCTTTACGAAAATCTGCTGAACGTGGTTATGCCGACCACGGCTGGCTGAAGTCCTTCCATTCTTTTTCGTTTGCTGACTACTACGACCCGGCCTACATGGGCTTCGGCAACCTGCGCGTCATCAATGAAGACCGCATTGCGGCGGGGCGAGGCTTTGGAACCCACGGCCACCAGAACATGGAAATCATCAGCTATGTGATGAGCGGCGAGCTGGCGCATAAAGACAGCATGGGCAACGTCAAGGGTATTCCGCCGGGTGATGTGCAGCGCATGAGTGCTGGCACCGGCGTGCGGCACAGTGAGTTCAACCATGCCGATGGCCAGACGACGCATTTTCTGCAGATATGGATAACGCCTAATGTCACAGGCATAGAGCCCGGTTACGAGCAGAAAACCATTCCTGAAGGCGAGAAACGCGGTCGGCTGCGGCTCGTCGCTGCGCCCGACGGCGGTGAACGGGCTGTAACCATTCATGCCGACGCAAGAATTTATGCCGGCTTGTTTGATGGCGAAGAAACTGCCGCGATGACGCTAAACCCGAAGCGCAAAGCCTATGTCCACCTGGTCACTGGCCAGTTGGAAGTCAACGGAAAGCTGCTCAATGCGGGTGACGCGGCGGCGCTTGAATCGGAAGACCGCTTGCAGGTGGCGCGCGGCCGGTCTGCGGAGGTGCTGGTGTTTGACCTGGCCGCTTGATGATCAGTGGCAGCGGAACTAAAAATTCCTGCTGCGATGGCATCTGTCCCACAAGCCTGTTTGTTTTGCTCATTGATGCTGTTTCACACCGTATTGAGCCGTTTTAGTTGTCGATTTTTTTCTTTTTTGTATAAGGATTTTCATGTTTACCTCGCTCCAGAACCCGCTCTCTCTCGTCGGCCGCGCACTGTTGGCCCTGCTCTTTGTTCCTGCCGGTTTCGGAAAAATTGCCGGCTTTGCCGGTACGGCGGGCTATATCGCATCTAAGGGTGTACCGCTGCCAGAGCTTGCTGCGGCGATTGCGATTGCGGTCGAAGTCGGGTTGGGTCTGATGTTGCTGGCCGGTTTAAAGGCACGCTGGGCGGCCCTCGGCATTGCCTTCTTCACCGTGGTGGTGACGTTTATCTTTCATAACTTCTGGGCTGTTGAAGCCGCGCAGCAGATGCAGCAGCAACAGGCGTTTTTCAAGAACATCGGCGTTGTCGGCGGCCTGTTGCTGGTGGCTGCATTTGGTCCTGGCGCATGGAGCCTGGACGGCAAGCAGGACGCCTGAGCCTGGCGATTGCACACATTTACCCACTCTCAAATCATCAGGAACAAGCATGTCCAAAGTTATCGTGATTTATCACTCGGGTTACGGTCATACCCAGCGCATGGCCCAGTCAGTGGCCAAGGGCGCTGATGCAGAGTTGCTGGAGATCAGCGCCGACGGCAATTTGCCTGAAGGCGCCTGGGAAACGCTGGCCGCAGCCGACGCCATCATCATGGGATCGCCGACCTACATGGGCAGTGTGAGCTGGCAGTTCAAGAAGTTTGCCGATGCATCGTCCAAGCCCTGGTTTTCACTGAGCTGGAAAGACAAGGTCTTTGCCGGATTTACCAACAGCGCCAGCCTCAACGGCGACAAGCTGTCGACGCTGCACTACCTGTTCACGCTGGCGATGCAGCACGGCGGCGTTTGGGTCGGAACGGCGGCCATGCCCAGCAACAGCAAGGCGGCGCAGCGCAATGACCCGAACTATCTCGGCTCATTTAGCGGGGCCATGGCGCAATCGCCTTCTGACGCAGGTGCCAATGATATGTTTGCCGGTGATCTGGCAACTGCGGAGGCGTTTGGGAAACGTGTCGCCGAGGTGGCGGCGCGGTTTGCGCGCTAGTCCGAACGATTGAGACAGGAGCCTTCCATGTCCATCGCGATCAAACGGAAAAGTTTGTCGTCAATCGCTCAAACGATCACTATTCGTGGCCACGAATTGACAGCTGACGAGGATGCCTCCAGTGGGGGTGAAGCCGCCGACCCAACGCCGCATGATCTCTATGATGCCGCGCTGGGTGCCTGCAAGGCGCTGACAGTACTTTGGTATGCCCGAAAAAAAGGCATTCCCGTCGATGACGTGCAGACAGTCATCGAGCGTGACGGCTCTGGCGAGCGTGCGGGGGCGTACAAGCTGGTTGCCCGCATGAAGATCAGTGGCGCGCTAACTGACGCCGAACTGGCGGAGCTGCTGGCAGTCGCCAAAAAATGTCCGGTGCATAAATTGATGACTGTCGTGACAACGGAGATCACGACCGAGATGCAGCGCATGCCGTGAGCGTGCAGCGCAGGTTTGCCGCCGGATCACAGCTTGCGTTTGCAGTCATGCATCGCGCGCCAGCCGGACACCGCTGAACTGCCACTGCGCATCTGGTGGGAAGAAATTGCGGTAGCTGGCCCGCAAGTGGCTGCGCGGTGTGGCGCATGACCCGCCCCGCAGTACGAACTGGTTGCACATGAACTTGCCGTTGTATTCGCCGACCAGGCCTTCCCATGGCTTGTAACCCGGGTAGGGGTTGTAGTTTGATTGCGTCCACTCCCACACGTCGCCCAGCATCTGCGCCGGCGCATCTTCACCCGAGCCGCTCAGCGGGAGCGGGTGATAGGCTGCATGCTCGACGAAGTTGCCAGAAAGCTCACCTGTTGCGGGCAATGCGCGCGCAGCCAGTTCCCATTCGAACTCGGTCGGCAGGCGCGCACCGGCCCAGCGCGCCAGTGCATCGGCTTCGAAAAAATTAAGGTGGCAGGCTGGTGTGTTGGGGTCAATTTCGACCATACCCTGCAAGGTGAAATTGCGGTAGGTGACGCCCGCGTCCGCATTCTGATCGCTGTGTTCCCAGTAGAACGGCAGTTCACGCTGAGCGCATTGCACCCAGTCCCAGCCCATCGAAAGCCAAAACTCCGGCCGCTGGTAGCCGCCATCCGCCATGAACGCCATCAGGTCGCCATTGGTCACCAGCCGGTTGGCCAGTTCAAACGGCGCAATGAAAACCGGATGCCTTGGCGTTTCGTTGTCGAAACTGAACTGACCGTCTACCGCTGCGTCGAAGCCATGTTCGACCATACCGCCGGCGTAGACGTGCCAGCGCTGTGGCTCGGGACGGGTGCGGGTTAGCGGCCAGCGTTTGCCATAGGCAGGTGCCAGCGGATTGAAGGACAGGGCGTGCTTGATATCGGTGAGGATCAATTCCTGATGCTGCTGTTCATGCTGCAGCCCCAACTCGATCAGCTTTGCCAATCCGTCGTCAGCGCGGCCTTCGGGGCTGTGGAGCAGCCTCAGTACCCGGTCATCAATCTGCTGGCGATACTTGTAAATTTGATCAAGCGAAGGCCGACTGATCAGCCCGCGTTTCGGGCGTGGATACCGGTCGCCGATGCCGGTGTAGTAGCTGTTGAAGAGCACACGAAAACTGGCATCAAACGGTTTGAAGCTGCGCTCGTATTTTTCCAGAATGAAGGTTTCAAAAAACCAGGTCAGATGCGCCAGATGCCATTTGGTCGGGCTGGCATCGGGCATCGATTGCAACTGGCAGTCTTCAGCGCTCAAGGGCGCAGCCAGTGCTTCGCTTTGCCCCCGGATTTGTGAATAGCGTCTGGCCAGGTCGTGTAGCTGGAGCGGCGCCGTCTGGACTCGATTGGAGGGGTGCATAAATGGGAGAGTTCCGGATTAGTGGAAAGACGTTGTTCGACAGGTTGCAACTCTGGCTCGCATGATTTCATGTAGTGCGGCCGGGCTTTGTCAGACGACACGCCAATTTCCGCTCAGTCGGGGCGGGCCCAGTCCTAAAATACCGCGCATGTTTGTTCATTTACGTATTCACACCGAGTTCTCCGTTGTAGACGGCACCAACCGCATCGAGGAGATTGTTGTCGCCGCCGCCGCCGACCGGCAGCCGGCACTGGCCATCACTGACCTGGGCAATCTGTTTGGCACCGTCAAGTTTTACAAGGGGGCGCGCGGTGCGGGCGTCAAACCGTTGATCGGTGCTGATGTGTGGGTGCAGGTGCCCGGCAAAGACATTGGCGCACCAGCTGCCCGGCTGCTGCTGCTGGTGCAAAACCATCGCGGTTATCTCAACCTGTCAGAACTGTTGACGCGCGCCTGGACGAAAAATGTATTGCGCGAGCAGGCCATCGTGAAGCTCGAATGGCTGGAAGAGCTTAACGAAGGTTTGATCGCGCTTTCAGGCGCGCAGGGCGGGGCAGTGGGCCAGGCGCTGGTGCAGGGCGACAGCGCCCGGGCGCTTGAATGTGCGCTGCATTTTGCCGGCTTGTTTCCGCACCGGTTCTATCTGGAATTGCAACGCGCCGACAGGCCCGATGACGAGCGCCACGTGACGGCGGCGGTGCAGCTGGCGGCTCGCTTGAAGCTGCCGGTAGTGGCAACGCACCCGGTGCAGTTTTTGACCTACGACGACTACGAGGCGCATGAAGCGCGCGTGTGCATTTCCGAAGGCGAAATTCTGGGCAATGCGCGTCGGGTGCGCAAGTTCACGCGCGAGCAGTATTTCAAATCTGCGGTGCAGATGAACGCGCTGTTTTCCGATGTACCGTCGGCGCTGGCCAACACGCTGGAGATTGCCAAGCGCTGCAACCTGACGCTGGAGCTCGGCAAGCCGATGCTGCCCGATTACCCGACACCACCGGTCGATGGCGTGCAGCTGCCGATTGACGCGTATTTCCGGCATGCATCGTTTGCAGGCCTGGAGGCGCGGCTCAAACATTTATACCCGCAGGAAGTGTTGCGCGAACAAAAACGGTCTGTGTACGTCGAGCGGCTGGAGTTCGAGATCAACACCATCTTGAAAATGGGTTTTCCCGGCTACTTTTTGATTGTGGGCGACTTCATCAACTGGGCCAAGAACAATGGCTGCCCGGTCGGGCCTGGCCGGGGTTCGGGTGCCGGCTCGCTGGTGGCCTATTCGCTGAATATCACCGACCTGGACCCGCTGCAGTACAACCTGCTGTTCGAGCGGTTTTTAAACCCGGAGCGGGTGTCCATGCCCGACTTTGACATTGACTTTTGCCAGGCCAATCGCGACCGCGTCATTGACTACGTCAAAGACAAATACGGTCACGAAGCGGTGAGTCAAATCGTCACCTTCGGTACTATGGCTGCCCGCGCCGCCATTCGTGACGTGGGCCGGGTGCTGGATTTCCCCTATGGCTTTTGCGACGGCATCTCCAAACTGATTCCGAACAAGCCCGGTCAGGCCGTCACGCTGCAGTTGCTGCCCGCCGAGCGCAAGAAGAACGACAAGATGGTCTATGCGCTGGAGGCCGAACCGGTGCTGGCTGAGCGCGAGCGCAAGGAGGAAGACGTTCACACGCTGCTCGATCTGGCACGCAAGCTTGAAGGATTGACGCGCAACGTCGGCATGCATGCGGGCGGCGTGTTGATTGCGCCCGGCAAGTTGACTGACTTTTGCCCGCTGTATCTGCAGCCTGGCAGCAGTTCGGCCGTCAGCCAGTTTGACAAAAACGACGTCGAAGCCATTGGTCTGGTGAAGTTCGACTTTCTGGGTCTGGCGACGCTCACCATTCTGGAGATTGCGCGGCAGTTCATCATCGCGCGTCATCCCGCGCAGCAAGACTTCAAGTTTGAAGACTTGCCGCTGAACGATGCGCGTGTCTACCGCCTGTTTGCCGAGGGCAAGACAGAAGCGGTTTTCCAGTTTGAAAGCGTCGGCATGCAGCGCATGCTCAAAGACGCGCGCCCGGACCGGCTGGAAGACCTGATCGCGATGAACGCGCTGTATCGGCCGGGACCGATGGACCTGATTCCCACGTACATTGCGCGCAAGCAGGGCAAGGAGGTACCCGACTATCCGGACCCGCGCGTCAAGCCGATGCTGGAAGAGACCTACGGCATCATGGTCTACCAGGAACAGGTGATGCAGACGGCGCAGATTCTGGGCGGTTACTCGCTCGGTGGGGCCGACATGCTGCGCCGTGCGATGGGTAAAAAAGACGAGAAAGAGATGGCTGCCCACCGCGACATATTTCGCAAGGGCGCAGGCATCAATGGCCTGAGCGAAGAAAAAGCCGACGAAGTTTTTGATTTGATGGAGAAGTTCGCGGGCTACGGCTTCAACAAATCACACTCGGCTGCCTACGCGCTGCTGGCGTATCACACGGCGTGGTTAAAGGTGCATTACACGGCGGAGTTTTTCGCCGCCAACATGACGGTGGAGATGGGTGACACCGACAAGCTGAAAATCCTGCATGGCGATGCGTTGAAGATGGGCATCACGTTCGAGTCACCCGATGTGAACCGGGGTGACTACCGGTTCGAGCCGACCAGCAACACCAGCGTGCGCTACGGCCTCGGGGCTATCAAAGGCACCGGCGAGCAGGCGATTGCCGCGATTGTGACGGCGCGCAACGAGGGGGGCGCGTTCACCTCCCTGTTTGACTTTTGCGTACGGGTAGAGCGCAGCAAAATCAACAAGCGCACGGTTGATGCGCTGATCAAGGCCGGCGCGTTTGACAACCTGCATCGCAACCGCGCCGAGCTGCTGGCGTCCGTTGACAAGGCGTTCGAATTTGCGGCGACCAGTGAAGCCAATGCCAATCAGGGCGGCTTGTTCGATATGTCGGACTCACACGCCGCCAGTACGCAGGAGCCCGAGCTGGTGCCGGCCGTACCATTTGGTGTGAAGGCGCGCCTGGTGCTGGAGAAGACGGCCATCGGTTTTTACCTGTCGGGGCATTTGTTCGATGAGGTGGAAGCCGAAGTGCGAAAGTTTGCCAAGCTCGCGCTGGAGGACTTGATTGATTCGCGCGACACCCAGCTGCTTGCGGCCATCGTCAGTGACCTTCGGGTGATCAACGGCAACCGGGGCAAGGTCATCATCTTCAAACTCGATGACAAGACCAAGATGCTGGAGGCGTCGGTGGACGAAAACCTCTTCAACGCGAATCGCAATCTGTTGAAAGATGATGAACTGGTAATTGTTCAGGGAACGCTGCAGCGCGCGTCAGAGCGTTTTGGCGAGCGCTTCAAGGTCACGCAGGTGTGGGATCTGGAATCTGCGCGCTGCAAGTTTGGCAAGTATCTGCGCGTGGCCGTGAATGGAACAGCGCCCGACATATCGCGGCTGGTGCGCGACTTTCCACCACGCAAGGAAATGTCAGACCAAGGCGAGTTCAGTCGCGGCCTGCCAGTTCGTTTGAGCTTTCGCAGAAATGGTGCGGCTGCGGAAATTCACCTGGGCGAAGAGGCCAAGTTCTTTCCTACTGATGCCGCATTGGCTAGCTGGACAGCACAGGCCGACAGAGGCCTTGTGCAGGTAGTTTATGAATGAAATAGGCCGCTAGCCCAGGTAAAACGTGCGCAAACAGCTATTATTCTTATAGCAACTCTTTGGGCTTGAAGTCGAGAATCATCGGCGTGGGTACCTTGCCGTCGACATCGCGCGGCATGGTTTCAGTGCGAATAATGGCCTTTATCACCGCGTCATCCCACGCCTTGTTGCCGCTCGACTTCACCAGCCGTTGGCTGACGATGGTGCCGTCGGGTGTCGTGCGAACTTCCACCTCTGCGCTCGGGTTGCCAACGATGTCATCGGTAAAAAGCACATTGGGCTTGACCTTGGCCCTGACTTTCCCGCCGTAGCTTGCTGATGGCCCACTCGATTTTTGCGCAGTGCCGGTTGCATTGGCGTCGCCGGTCGCGCCCAGCTGCGCATTGAGCCGAGCCATGTTTTCCTGGCGCCGTTTTTCTGCTGACTCTGCCTGTTTTTGCTGCTGGAGCTTTTCAAGGTCTTTGGCGTCCTGTTTTTTGACCTCTGCCTGTTTGGCGTCCTCAGTGGCCTTTCGCTTGGCCAGGTCTTCTTTTACCTTGAGTTCTTTTTCCTTTTTGGCTAAAAGTTCAGTTTTTTCGCGTGCTTCTATTTTTTTCGTCTCGTCTTCTTTTTGCTGTTGAATCAGCTTGCGCTTTTTCTCCTGCTCCAGCGCGATATCAACGTCAGGTGTTGTCGGGCTCACCTTGGGCGGTTCCGGCGCAGGTTTGGGGGCAGGCGGTGTGGGAGCCGGCGGGGTGGGTGCGGGGGGTGGAGGCGTTGGCTCGACCGCCCGGGGCGCTGCTTGTTGCGGAACCGCCGACCATATTTCAGCTTCAAATGACGAGGCCTGGTCACTGCGCTTCCAGTTGACGCCCCATGTCAGCGCGCCTAGCAGCAGCAGGTGCGCGAGGATGGCCAGCACGAAGGCGCGCATCGAGCGCTTTTCACGCGGCGGCCCAAACTCGATACCTTCGTTGCTGCCGAACAGGATGGAGGTCATACCTTGCGGTCTACTTGGCGCCGGTCTGCACCGACAAGCCGACCCGCGAAATGCCGGCTTTCTGCAGGTTATCCATCACTTGCACGACGGTCTCGTACTTGATGGCCTTGTCAGCGCTGATCACCACGGGCACAGCCTGCGCGCCGGCTTTGACCGCCGGTTCCATCTTCACGATATCGGCCGCCACATTGCGCACGTTACTGGGCACCGAGTCGGTCTTGAATTTGATCTGGACTTTCTCGTCCTTGCTGATCTGGATCTGCACCGGGTTTTGCGGCTGGCTGGGTGCCTTGCCGACCTTGGGAAGCGCAATCATGCTGGGTGTAATCAAAGGCGCTGTGACCATGAAGATGATCAGCAGCACCAGCATGACGTCGATGAACGGCACCATGTTGATCTCACTGATGGTGCGGCGACCGCGACCGCGGGAAGAGACAGCTGGCATGAAAGTGTCCTCTTGCGCTGGCGATCAATGACCGGACGCCGAATGCGCTGGCGAACCGGCCGGTAAAGGTGCATGTGCGCCCAGGTTGCGCTGCAAGATGTTGGAGAACTCCTCAATGAAAGTTTCCAGACGGTTCGCTACGCGGTCGATGTCGTGGGCAAAGCGGTTGTAGGCGACAACCGCCGGTATCGCCGCAAACAGGCCGATGGCCGTGGCCACCAGTGCCTCTGCGATGCCGGGCGCCACTGTGGCCAGCGTGACTTGTTCCAGGGCTGCCAGGCCGGTGAAGGCATGCATGATGCCCCAGACGGTGCCAAACAGCCCGACATACGGCGACACCGAGCCGACCGTGGCCAGAAAAGAAAGATTGGCCTCAATCGCATCAAGTTCGCGCTGGTAGCTGGCACGCATGGCACGACGGGCGCCGTCCATCAGCGTGCCCGAGTCATCAATGCGCCGCTCGCGCAGCTTCTGGTATTCACGCATGCCACGGGCAAAGATGCGTTCCATCGGCCCCGAGTTTTTGGCGTTCTGCGCCGCGCCGGCAAACAGGTCGTTCAAGCTGGTGCCCGACCAGAACTCGCGATCAAACTCGTCGTTGAGCTTTTGCACGCGCTTGAGCGAGACGATTTTTCTGAAGATGGCGGCCCAGCTGGCAATCGACACGGCGACCAGC
>JANPFZ010000250.1:0-4380 GCA_031423655.1 Polaromonas sp. | reverse complement strand
CGTGAAAGCTTTTGCTCAACGCCATTTTGTGTGCTGTTGCGAATCAGCCCGCGCGGATAGCTCATCTTGTCCATCACGCCATCACACACATCAATGCAGGCCGCGCAACTGATGCATTCGTACTGCAAGCCCTTGCGAATGTCGATGCCCGTGGGGCAAACCTGCACGCACAAAGTGCAATTTATGCAGTCGCCAAGTCCTTTGGCGTGATACTCGGCAGGCGTGTCACTGCGAGGGCGTGAGCCTCTGCCTTCACCGCGCGCTTCGTCGTAGGTCACGATCAGCGTGTCGCGGTCAAACATAGCGCTTTGAAAACGTGCGTACGGGCACATGTACTTGCAGACCTGCTCACGCATGAAGCCGGCGTTGCCATAAGTGGCGAAGCCATAGAACAGAACCCAGAAAGTTTCCCAGGGCCCCAATGAAAAACTGGTCACGGCACCCGCCAGTTCCCTGATCGGCGTGAAGTAACCGACAAAGGTGAAGCCGGTCCACAGGCCGATGGCAATCCATGCCGCCTGCTTGGCGCTTTTTCGTGCGAACTTTTTGAGGCTCAAAGGAGCCTTGTCAAGTCGCATGCGGGCGATCCGGTCGCCTTCTATCTTGCGTTCAACCCACATGAAAATTTCGGTGTAGACGGTTTGCGGGCAGGTGTAGCCGCACCACAGGCGGCCCGCAACCGCCGTGAACAGGAACAGCGACAGCGCACTGATCACCAGCAAGCCCGTCAGGTAAATCAGGTCTTGCGGGTACAGCACCAGATTGAAAATATAGAAGCGGCGATCAGCCAGATCAAACAACAGCGCTTGTCGGCCATTCATGGACAGCCAGGGGGAGCCGTAGAACACCAGCTGGGTTAGCCAGACCATGGCCCAGCGCCAGCGGTTGAACCAGCCAGAAACACTGCGCGCATAAATTTTGCTGTCTGACGCGTACAGCGAGGCCACTACCGACGAGTCATTCGCCAGTGCCACGATGGGGATCACCCGCTGGGACGACGCGGTTTCGGAAAGGTTGGCCAAGCTGGGCAGTCTTTCTAGGGTGCTCTAACTGGCGTTTTTGCTGTCGATATCGAGCCAGAAGAGGTATCTGCTGAACCGCCGCCCGACAGACTCAGCACATAAGCCGCCACGACGTGAATCTGCTCGGCACTCAGCTTGGGAGCCTGCGCCGGCATGACATTGTTTTTGCCGCTTTTGACGATGTTGGCAATGGTCGCCTCGCCCCAACCATGAAGCCAGTAGTCGTCGGTCAGGTTGGGCGCACCGAGTGTCTTGTTGCCCTTGCCATCAATACCGTGACAAGCCGCACACGCGGCAAACCGGGCCTTTCCGCTGAAAGCCTTGATCTCGTTATGCGGACTGCCTGACAAGGACAACACATAGTTCGCCAGCTCGCTGATTTCCAGTTCGCCGCCAACCGCCGCACCCATTGGCGGCATCACCCCGATGCGTCCGTTGGTCACCGTCTGCACGATATGGTCACCGCCGCGCTCACCGAGCCACGCCGCATTGGCATTGGTGAGATTGGGGTATGACTTGCTGCCGCGCGCATCCGAGCCGTGACATTGCGAGCAGTTATTCATGAACAGCCGCTCGCCGATTGCCAGTGCGGCAGGGTTCTTGGCAAGTGCTTCGATCGGCTGCGCAGCAAAGCTTGCGTAAAGCGGCGCGACCTGCTCGCGCATTCGGCTGACATCCTGCTTGTGCTCGCTGTCTGTTGACCATTTCATCAAACCAGGAAAGCTGCCCAGACCCGGAAAAATCACCAGGTAAGCCAAGGAGAAAACCACCGTGATGATGAACAGCCACATCCACCAGCGTGGCAGCGGGTTATTCAGCTCGCGCAAGTCTTCGTCCCAGACATGGCCTGTGGTGCTGTCGT
This sequence comes from Polaromonas sp., assembly GCA_031423655.1. Lineage (GTDB taxonomy): Bacteria > Pseudomonadota > Gammaproteobacteria > Burkholderiales > Burkholderiaceae_C > Polaromonas. The sequence goes on along the minus strand of JANPFZ010000250.1, from coordinate 2,496 downwards.
GCTGACCTGCGGGTTGCGGCCTGACCGTCGCCTTGCCCGCAGCCCACAACAACCAGCCACACGCCAAGATGGAAACCAGGCTGATAAGGGCGACATAGAGCGGCCAGAAACCGTTGGTGAAGTCACTCATTTGCGCGCTCCTTGTCGGCCAGGAAGGGCAGACGCGCCGCCTCATCGAACTGCTTTTTTCTGGCAGGCAGGTAGGCCCATACCAGAATGCCGACAAAGCCAATAAAACCGGCCACCGTGACCAGGCTGCGAAGGAAGTTGATATCCATGCTGCGTTCGTCCTTCGCGTTATTTCAATGCAAGGCCAAGGCCCTGCAGATAAGCCACCATCGCATCCAGCTCGGTCTTGCCTTTGAGCTCTGCGGGCGCGCCAAAAATTTCGGCATCGGTGTAGGGCACACCCACCCGGCGCAAGGCGCGCATGTGCCGTTGAATGGATTCCGCATCTGTCGGCGTTTTTTCAAGCCAGGGATACGCAGGCATATTGGATTCGGGCACCAGATCGCGCGGATTTATCAAGTGCAGGCGCTGCCACTCGTCGCTGTACTTGCCGCCGACGCGGTGCAGGTCGGGTCCGGTACGCTTGCTGCCCCATTGGAATGGATGGTCGTATACAAATTCACCGGCTACCGAGTAATGGCCATAGCGCAGGGTTTCAGCCACCAACGGGCGAATCATCTGCGAGTGGCAGTTGTAGCAACCCTCACGCACATAAATGTCGCGACCGACGACTCTCAAGGGCGAATCTGGCAGCACGCCCTTGATCGGCTGCGTGGTGGATTTCTGGAAGAACAGCGGCACAATTTCAACCAGACCGCCCACGGCGAGAACACCGAGGATCAGGACGATCATCAACCAGTTGTTGGTCTCTACTTTTTCGTGTGAGAAAGCCATGACGGTTTCTTTCAGGCGTGAGCCATAGCAGCGGGTATGGATGCGTCAACCGGCTTGCCTGCCATCGCGGTCAGCGTGACGTTCCAGGCCATCACCAGCATGCCGATCAGATACAGAATGCCGCCAAAGAAGCGCACGACGTAAAACGGATAGGTCGCTTTCACGCTTTCGACAAAGGTGTAGGTCAGTGAGCCGTCGTCGTTGATGGCACGCCACATCAGGCCCTGCATCACACCGGCAATCCACATCGCGGCGATGTAGAACACGATGCCCACGGTGGCGATCCAGAAATGGACTTCTATGGCCTTGATGCTGTGCATTTCGGTTTGCCCGAACATGCGCGGAATCAAAAAGTACAGCGCGCCCATCGAGATGAAACCGACCCAGCCCAGCGTGCCGCCGTGCACGTGCGCAACGTTCCAGTCGGTGTAGTGCGACAACGCATTGATCGTCTTGATCGACAGCATCGGTCCTTCAAGCGTTGCAATGCCGTAAAAGGACAGCGCCACGATCATGAACCGCAGGATCGGGTCGTCACGCAGCTTGTGCCAGGCACCCGAAAGCGTCATCACGCCGTTGATCATGCCGCCCCAGCTGGGCGCCAGCAAAATCAGTGAGAAGACTACGCCCAGCGACTGGGTCCAGTCGGGCAGCGCGGTGTAGTGCAGATGGTGCGGGCCGGCCCACATGTAGGTGAATATCAGCGCCCAAAAGTGCACGATGGACAGGCGGTAGGAATACACCGGTCGCTCGGCCTGCTTCGGAATAAAGTAGTAAACGATGCCCAGGAAACCGGCCGTCAGCAGAAAGCCGACGGCGTTGTGGCCGTACCACCACTGCACCATCGCATCCTGCACGCCGGCGTAGGCTGAATAGGATTTCATCCAGCCGGCGGGCACAACCGCCGCATTGACGATGTGTAGCATGGCCACCGCGATGATGAAGGCGCCATAAAACCAATTGGCGACGTAGATGTGGCGCACCTTGCGGATACCGATGGTGCCGAAAAAAACCACTGCGTAGGCCACCCAGGTCAGTGCTATCAAAATGGCGATGGGCCACTCCAGTTCGGCGTATTCCTTGCCCCGCGTGAAACCCATCGGCAGCGATATGGCAGCCGCCACGATGACAGCCTGCCAGCCCCAGAAGTGAAATGCTGCCAGCTTGTCGGAAATGATTCGCAAACCACAGGTGCGCTGCACCACGTAATAGCTGGTCGCAAACAATGCGCAGCCGCCAAACGCAAAGATGGCGGCATTGGTATGCAGCGGTCGCAACCGGCCAAACGACAGCCACGAGATCCCGAAGTTGAGCTCGGGCCAAGCCATCTGCGCGGCGATGAACACGCCGACCAGCATGCTGACCACGCCCCAGACCACGGCCATCACGGAGAACTGGCGAACGATCCTGTCGTTGTAAACCGTTGCCTGCGAGGCTCGCCACCAAGCATTAGGAAGGGTGACGGACATGGCTGGGAGTACGGCACTCATCTGGGGATCCTTTAATTTTTCTGTCTGGCAGCCAGTGTCCTGCACGCCAGGCAGACTCGTATTGATATGGATCAAGCTCCACCGTCGCCTTGAGGCGCCTGTG
>JANPFZ010000249.1:0-5696 GCA_031423655.1 Polaromonas sp. | reverse complement strand
ACCCTTGTCACGCTCGACATGCCGCCGCTTAAAGAGTAATAGTTTCAGGCCAGCGGCCGCAGCGCCACCAGCACAGAGGCCCATGCATTTCCATCGACACATTTCTGAAACGACGGGCTCGCAGCGGCTGATTTATGGCCTGCTGGCCGGGCTGGCTTCGCTGGCCTTGCCACTGCCCCTGAGCTGGCAGCTTCGCGGCCTGGTGGGCTGGTGTCTGGGGGTCACGGTTTATCTGCTGCTGGCCTGGTGGCTGTGCATTCGTTTCGATGCCAAACGCACTAGAGAGCGCGCGCAGGCCCAGGACGAACCCAGTGTGGTCATTTTCCTGCTGCTGCTGTTGGCCACGCTGGCCTGCGTGATGGCGATTGCCTTGTTGATGCAGGACGTGAAAGACGCGCCGAGTCACCAGCGCATTTTCCAGATCGCACTTTTCATGCTGGCACTAGGCACCACCTGGCTGTTCATTCAGGCGCTGTTTGCGTTTCATTACGCCCACCGCTACTACCAGGAAGAAAAGCGCAACGAACCCGACGGAGCAGGGCTGGAATTTCCCGGAAAACTGGCGCCCGACTATTTCGATTTCCTGTATTTTTCGCATGTGGTCGGCATGACCTCGCAGGTGTCCGATGTGCAGGTCACCTCGCGTGAAATGCGCCAGATCACACTGGCGCACAGTCTGCTGTCATTCGCTTTCAATATCGTGATTCTGGCGCTGAGCATCAACGTGATCGCCGGTGCCTTGAACTAAGAATTTTCAGCGCCACAAACGGATCAGCCCGGTTGAAAGCGCGGTGCCGCAGACGATCACAGCGGCGCACAGCAGCATCCACAGCGTGACGTGTTCGCCCAGCAGCAACACGCCATAAAGCACCGCAAACACCGGCACCAGAAACGTCACCGTCAGCGCGCGCTGCGGGCCGGCATTTTCAATCAGCCGAAAGAAAATGATGTACGCCACACCGGTACACAACACGCCGACAGCCAGTAGCGCCAGCCAGGCGTTGGCGCCGGGCATCTGGGCTGGCCAGAACCAGATCGCCGGAAGCGCCAGGCCCACCGATGCACCCATCTGACTGCCGGCGGCCGTCACCAGTGGCGGCATGCCGGTTAAATGCCGCTTCGTGTAACTGGCAGAAATGCCGTAGCAGACACACGCCAGCAAACAGGCCAAAACTGCCAGGCCGGGCGTGGCGCCGTCGGCCGTGGCCTTGAATCCCAAGCCTGACCCGGTGGCGCGCCATGCCAGCATGGCCACGCCGACAAAGCCAATCACCAGGCCCAGCACGCGTGAGCCCTTGGGCCTGTCTTTCAGCCACAGCCACGCCACCAGCGCGCCGAACATCGGCACCGTGGCATTCAAAATTGACGACAGGCCGGTGGTGATCGACAGCAGCGCAAACGCAAAACACGCGAACGGAATAGCTGAATTGAGCACCCCTACCAAAAAGACTTTTCGCCAGTGCTTTTTCAGCTCGGGCAACAGCCCGCGCCACCACACCAGCGGCAGCAAAAAGAGCGCGGCAATCGTCACCCGCACGGCGGCGGTCGGCAACGCGCCAAACTCAACCGCGCTGATGCGCATGAAGAGAAACGACGAGCCCCAGATCGCTGCCAACAACACAAAGTCGGTGACCCAGTTTTTCCGGCTGGCCTGCCCTCGGTCAGAGGACGCGGCGCCCGATGCTGAAGCCGTCAAAGAATGGTCTCCTCAAATACGCCTTCCAGTGTGAGCAGCGCGGTTTTCCGGTGCAGCCCGCCGGCATAACCGGTCAGCGAGCCATCGGCGCCCATCACGCGATGACACGGCACGATGATGCTGACCGGGTTGCGCCCGACCGCCGCGCCCACCGCGCGCACGGCGGCGGGGTTACCGATGCGTGCGCTGATCTGGCCATAGCTGGCGGTGTCCCCGTGTGCAATCGCCAGCAGCGCTTGCCACACCGATTGCTGAAATGGCGTGCCGTGCGACAAGTCCAGCGGCAGATCAAACACCGTGCGCGTGCCGGCGAAATAGTCTTCAAGCTGGTTCACGGTGCGTTTCAACAGCGGATGGTCGTCGGCGGTGCGCCATACAGCGGCACCCGTCAATTCGGGCGGCAGGTGCCGCTGGTCGTCAAACCAGAGCCCGGCCAGGCCTTTGTCGGTAGCCGCTGCAATGAGGTCGCCTAGTGGACTTTTAAAGTGAGTCTGAACCAGGGATGTGGCGAATTTCATGGTGAGTTGTCCTGGAGGTAAAAGATATCTGTCAGGTTAAAAATTTAAGCGTTTTAGGCCTGTAGCCCGCGCGATAACTGCGCAAGCAGCTATCAAAATAATAGTAGTCATGGGGTGCTGGCGAGCGCGATCAAAACGGCCGCTGCGTCGTCGCGAGATATCGAGTGGCGTCGACCGACGGCAGCGGGCTGCGGCCCAACCCAGCCGCCGCTCCATGCACGAATTACCGCATAACTGCGCCACGGCTTCCAGGCCAGCGAGGCAGCCTCGGCCAGCTTCGCCGGGTTTTTCTGGAAGTTCACGCCGAGCGCCTTGTGCAGCGCCACGTCACCCGCCGGGAACGCATCGGGCCAGCGCAGCGCGCGCATGGCGATGTACTGCGCTGTCCAGTCGCCGATGCCGGGCAGTGCCTTCAGTGTTTCGATGGTGGCGAACACGTCGGCGCCGCCATGCAGTTGCAGTTTTTTCTCCAGCACCGCACGCGCGATGCCGGTGATGGCGGCTTGCCGCTGGCGAATGATGCCGAGTGTTCCCAAATCATCACTGCTGGCCGCCGCCAGCGCGGCTGGTGTCGGAAACAGCCGGTTGAGTTCGGGCCACGGCGTTGCAATTGATTCACCAAAGCGCGCGACCAATCGCTGCGCCTGCCGGCAACCCGCCTGCACCGTGACCTGCTGGCCCAGCACCGCGCGCACCGCCAGTTCGTGCCCGTCGAGCGCACCCGGCACGCGCAGGCCATCGCCGTGCGGGAAGCTGGCGCGCAAGGCGCTGTTGATAGCTTTCGGATCGGCGTCCAGATCAAAGGCGGCGCGCACCCGGCGAATTACCATGGGCAAGACTTCACACAAGGAATCGCTGACCTTCAGTAACAACTGACTGCGTTCTGGATCGAATGAGGCGGCCAGCCAGCCGGTGTGGGTTTTTCCCGCTGTCTCAATGAGCAGTGTTCGCCGCAGCACCGGGTCCGGCCGATGCAGGTCTACAAACTCGACACCCGGCAGCGGATGCGCGATGAAAAACTGCAGCATCGCGGCCACGTCATACGGCGGCCGGTAGCCCAGCCGCACAGTGATGCCGTGACCGGCGACCGGCGCGCCGTGCTGTCGCAGCTGCGTCGGGTTCAGGTGGTAGTGCTCGATGAACGCCGCGTTGAAGCGCCGCACGCTGGCAAAGCCGCTGATCAACGCGATTTGCGTGATTGGCAAGGGCGTGTCGGCCAGCAATTGCTTGGCGGTGAGCAAGCGGCGTGTCTGTAAGTACTGCACCGGCGACACGCCGAAATGCGCCTCAAAAATTCGCCGTACATGGCGGCCACTGATGCCGAGCCGGCTGGCCAGCCCCGCAATGACGCCTGGCGGTCTTTCTTTAGCAGCCGAGGCCGCGGAACCGGCCTTGGCCTGTCCTGAGCTTGTCGAAGGGCCGGGCCGCAGGCGCAGCGCCCCACTGTCCTGGGCAGGGGGCAGCGCACCGCCGAATGCTCGCGAAGCGACAAGCGCCGGGGCCCAGTTCTCGGGCTCATCGAGCAGGCGCGCGGCCTGGTGCGCCAGAATGTAGGAAGCATCCTGAATCGACCACACCACTGAATGCGGTGCCAGCTCGGGTCTGCAGCGCAGGCAGGGCCTGAAACCCGCGCTTTCGGCTTGCGCGGCCAGGCTAAAAAATCGGCAGTTTTCGCGCTTCGGTGCCTTCACGCTACACACCGGCCGACAGTAGATACCGGTAGAGGTCACGCCGGTGAAAAAGCTGCCGTCGAAGCGGGCGTCGCGGGCTTTCAAAGCCAGGTAGCGCACGTCATCTGCGGCATAGTCTACGGCGGAATTTGCAGCGCTGATTTGTTCCGGTGTCATGGCGGAAATCATACGCGCCGCAAGCGCAAGGACTAGCCGTTTTCGGACATGTGCTGCAGCCTCTGGAGGCCGGTTTATTCGCGCCGGTATAGCGCACAAAACCGGGCCAGTTTGTCGGCCTGGGCGGACTCGACCTGGTCCCAGGTGAAACGCCATTCCCAGAAGCCCTCGCCCTGGCCGGGCAGATTCATGCGGTGCGCGCTGCCCAGGCCCAGCACATCCTGTAGCGGATAAATGGCGGTGTCGGCAACACTTGCGCAGGCGGCGCGGATGAGCTGCCAGTGAATCTCGTCGTCATGCCTGCTGCCCAAATAGTCGAGCACATACTTACGCAGCGCGGGCGATGCGCTGGCCCACCAGCCCTGCGTGGTGTTGTTGTCATGGGTGCCGGTGTAGACGGCGGTGTTGGTGGCAAAGTTGTGCGGCTGGTAGGCGTTGCTGTTGTCGCCATGGCCATCCTCTCCGAAAGCAAACTGCAAAATTCGCATTCCGGGCAGGCCGAATTCATGCCGCAGGGCATCCACATCGGGCGTGATGACGCCGAGGTCTTCGGCAATGATGGGCAATGACCCCAAGGCCGCTTTGATCGCCTGGAACAGAGCCGCGCCCGGGCCGGGTCGCCAGCGCCCGCGGATGGCGGTGGCCTCGTTCGCCGGGATTTCCCAATAGCCGGCAAAGCCTCGGAAATGGTCGATCCGCACCACATCGACCAGCTCGAAAGTTCGGCGCACCCGCTCGATCCACCAGGCATATCCTTCGGTTGCATGGGCGCTCCAGCGGTACAGCGGGTTCCCCCAGCGCTGACCCGTGGCGCTGAAAAAGTCGGGTGGCACGCCGGCAATGACGGTGGCCCGGCCCTCGGCATCGAGTTCGAACAACTCCGGCCGCGCCCAGACTTCGGCGCTCTGGTAGGCGATGAAGATCGGTGCGTCGCCGACGATTTTGATGCCGCATGCGTTGGCATAGGCGCGCAGTTTCTTCCATTGCCGAAAAAAACACCACTGGGCGAACTTCCAGAAGGCGATCCGCGCACCGTGTTGTGTACTGAATTGGCGCAAGGCCTGTGGATCACGATGGGCCAGTGGTGCCGGCCAGTCGCACCAGTTGCTTCGCGGGTGGATTTCAGCGAGCACCATGAAGTGGGCGTAGTCCTCCAGCCAGCTGGCATGGTGAAGGCAGAACTCCGCATAGTCCACACTGCTCGCCGCGCTGGCGGTTTGTGCAAAGCTTGTGGCCGCTTTTTGCAGCCGCGCCATGCGCCACGGCACCACAACGCCAAACTGCACACGTGCATCACTGAACCCGGCATCGGGCAGCAGGTCGGTTTCGTCAAGCCAGCCCTGCTGCTGCAACTCGGCCAGGTCAATCAGCAGCAGGTTGCCGGCAAATGCCGAGCTGCTCATGTAGGGCGAGTTGCCCGGACCGATGCCACCCAGCGGCAGGATCTGCCACAGCTTTTGCCGGGCCGTCACCAGCCAGTCCACAAAATGGTAAGCGGCCGGGCCGAAGTCGCCGCAGCCATGCGGACCCGGCAATGAAGTGGGGTGCAGCAGAATGCCGCTGGCGCGGGGCAAGGTCATCGGACGCGTGTCACTTTTTCTGTTCAGTAAGTAATGTGGGTGCCTGCGGCCACGA
>JANPFZ010000248.1:0-2332 GCA_031423655.1 Polaromonas sp. | reverse complement strand
GGGACGGGCAATGGTGTTGGAGGAGGATAGTCTGGCGGGCAGCGTATTACTCATGAGCCCAAGTTTATCGGTTGCCGTTCAGTCTGTCAGCAGGGCACGTCCAGAGTCTTTACAAAGCCTTGTTCAAAGCGTCATCATTTCACGTTCAGCGCCAGCGCAGCGCGGTTGACCAAAAATTCCAGCATCAGCCCCGGGTTGTAAGGGTGCTCTACCGTACGGGCCGTAGTCGCCAGCTCTTTGGCCCACTGGGACAGCGCCTGCACGCTGGCTGCACCTGACTGGTTTTGTCTGGCTGCAGGTCCGGGCCGCATTGCACTTACCGCAGCGATGTCTTTGGCGCTGAAAAACCTCGGCACGGCACCCATTTTCAAGGCCATCGCGTCGTGGCAAAGCTTTTGCAGCGCAACCACCGCTTCGCCGGGCGAAAAGCCCGACAGTGCGTTGACGTCACCGCGCGCCATGGCGACGGGCAGCGACTGCCAATGGTCTGCTGCGTCGGCGGGCGCAGCGCTTTGGACCCAGGCCAGCGCGTCGGCGGGTCGACCGCCAGCCGCTGCAAGCAGGGTTTGCAGATCGGCAGCGTCCGGTGTTTTTGCCGGCCGTGCGGCTTTCGCGGACGCATCGCTTGCCGGTTGTGCAGCGGTTTGTGCCTGCAACCAGGCCAGCGCTTCGTCAAAAGGCGGCCAGACCATCGTGTGGCCGATGCAGCGGCTGCGAATGGTCGGCAGCAACTGGTGCGCGGCTTCGGTGGCCAAAATGAATTTGACCGCGCCGGGCGGCTCTTCCAGCGTTTTCAGCAGCGTATTGGCGGTGATGTGGTTCATGCGCTCGGCTGGGAAGACCAGCACCACCTTTGTCGATCCACGCGAGCGGGTGAACTGCGTGAAAGACACGACTTCGCGGGCGGCGTCCACCTTGATTTCCTTGCTCGGTTTGCGCTTTTTCGCGTCCAGATCGTCTTGCGTTTTTTGGTCCAGCGGCCAGCCCAGTTCGAGCGACAGGGTCTCAGGCATCAGCACGCTCAGGTCGGCGTGGGTGTGTACGTCAACGGCATGGCAGCTCGCGCAGTGGTTGCAGGCGCCTTGGGGCGTGGCCTGCTCGCAGAGCCAGGCGCGTGCGGTGGCCAGCGCCAGTTCGAACTGGCCCAGCCCCGACGGGCCGCCCAGAATCCACGCATGACCGCGCTGCTGGAGAAGGCTTTCCAGCTGGGTTTGCAGCCACGGCGCCAGCGGTGGGCGCTCAGGCCGGGTTTCGACGTGAGTGACTTTGGTATCAGCGCTCACGTCAGCCAGCCCTTGGCAACAAACAGCTGCTTCACTGCCTGCGATACCAGTTCACGGCTTTGCGACGCATCGATTCGGGCAAAACGCTCGGTGTGGCTTCGCTGCCGGTCGGCGTAGCCCGCTGCCACCCGGCGAAAAAATTCAATCGGCTGGGCTTCGAATTTGTCGGGTAGGCGCGCGCCCTTCAGGCGCAGCGCGGCCTCTTCGGCGGCCAAATCAAACCAGACGGTCAGGTGCGGCTCAATGACGGTTTCTACTTCCGGCTTCATCGGCGAATTGCCGGCCGGGTCGCCAAGCAGGCCTTCGTCGGATTGCACCCATTTCTCCAGCGTCGCAAGCAGCGTCAAATCAAACCCCCGACCCGCTCCCTGGTAGGCAAACGTCGCGTCGGTAAACCGGTCGCACAGCACCACATCACCGCGCAGTAACGCCGGCGCAATCACGCGCACCAGGTGATCGCGCCGGGCGGCAAAAATCAGCAGCGATTCGGTCAGCGCGTCCATGCCATCGTTCAGCACCAGGGCGCGCAGCTTTTCAGCCAGCGGCGTACCGCCAGGCTCGCGGGTCAGGGTCACAGCCCTGCCCTGCGCCCGGAACGCGTCGGCCAGCGCGGCGATATGGGTCGATTTGCCCGCGCCGTCAATGCCTTCAAAGCTGATGAAAAGGCCGTGCATGGGTGGGCTGGAGTGGCGGGGCATGGTGGTGGGTGTCGGTTCTGCAAAACGGCTGAAAAGCCTGAGTTAGTATTGAAATTGGCCTCTAGCCGAAATAATACATGCGCAGTCAGCTATTATTTTTGTAGCATCTCGGCTCCGCCTTCACCAGCCAGGGCCGCGGAACCGGCTTTGCCGGGCCGCAGGCGCAGCAGCCCCCTCGGGGGGCAGCGAACTACGCGAAGCGAGGAGCGCGGGGGCCACATCTACTTCCCGCGTATGTATTTGTTCACCGCCCGATTGTGGGCTTCCAGGCTGTCACTGAACTCGCTGCTGCCGTCGCCGCGTGAGACAAAATACAGCGCTTTCGTCGGTGCGGGCTTCACGGCGGCGAGC
>JANPFZ010000247.1:0-29236 GCA_031423655.1 Polaromonas sp. | reverse complement strand
TCGGACATATCAAAACGAATCAGCTCGATGCCCATGATGTAGGCGAGTTGCTTGGCCGCTTCGGTTTTACCGACGCCGGTGGGGCCCGAGAACAAGAAGCAGCCAATCGGCTTGTCGTCTTTGCCCAGGCCGGAGCGCGCCATCTTGACAGACGACGCGAGTATGTCGAGTGCCTTGTCCTGGCCGAAAACCACGCTCTTCAAATCGCGTTCCAGCGTTTTCAATTTGCCGCGGTCGTCGTTCGACACATTGGCGGGCGGAATGCGGGCAATTTTTGCCACGATTTCTTCGACCTCGGTTTTAGTAATAATTTTCTTGCGCTTGTTGGCCGGCAAAATGCGCTGCGCAGCCCCGGCCTCGTCGATCACGTCGATCGCCTTGTCTGGCAGATGGCGGTCGTTGATGTACTTGGCGCTGAGCTCTGCCGCCGCCTGCAGGGCTGCAACGGCGTACTTCACGCTGTGGTGCTCTTCAAAGCGCGACTTCAGGCCTTTGAGGATGTCAACGGTTTCCTGCACGGTGGGCTCGACCACATCGATCTTCTGGAAGCGCCGAGACAGCGCGGCGTCTTTCTCAAAGATACCGCGGTATTCAGTGAAGGTGGTTGCGCCGATGCACTTGAGCTGACCCGAACTCAACGCAGGCTTCAACAGGTTGGAAGCATCCAGCGTGCCGCCAGACGCAGCGCCCGCGCCGATCAGCGTATGGATTTCGTCAATAAAAAGCACGCCGTTGGGTTTGTCCTTCAAGGCTTTCAACACGCCCTTCAGACGCTGCTCGAAATCGCCCCGGTACTTGGTGCCGGCCAGCAAGGCGCCCATGTCAAGCGAATAGACCTGCGCCTCGGCCAGGATTTCGGGCACGTCTTTTTGCGTAATGCGCCAGGCCAGGCCCTCGGCGATTGCGGTTTTTCCCACACCGGCTTCACCCACCAGCAGTGGATTGTTCTTGCGGCGACGACAAAGGATTTGAATCACCCGCTCGACTTCATACTGGCGGCCGATCAAGGGATCAATCTTGCCTTCTTTGGCGAGCTGGTTGAGGTTGACTGTGAACTGCTCAAGCGGTGAGGCTTTCTCATTCTTCTCGACCCCCTCTTCGTTTTCGGCTGCGCTTTCGCCGGCCTTGGTCGGCTCAGGCGGATCGCTCTTTTTGATGCCATGTGCAATGAAATTCACAACATCCAGGCGCGTTACGCCCTGCTGGTGGAGATAGTACACAGCGTGGGAGTCTTTTTCGCCAAAGATAGCGACCAGCACGTTGGCACCGGTGACTTCCTTCTTGCCATTGCCAGTGGATTGCACATGCATGATAGCGCGCTGGATCACGCGTTGAAAGCCTAGTGTGGGCTGGGTGTCAACGTCATCGCTACCCGCCACCTGCGGCGTGTTGTCTTTGATGAAATTGGCAAGCGACTTGCGCAGATCGTCCACGTTGGCGGAACAGGCGCGCAATACTTCAGCAGCACTTGGGTTGTCGAGCAAGGCGAGCAACAAATGTTCCACGGTTATGAATTCGTGGCGCTGCTGGCGCGCTTCGACAAAGGCCATGTGCAAGCTGACTTCTAATTCCTGGGCAATCATTTGATTTATCCTTTCGGCTTGCTTCTTTACTGCTAACTTGACTTTAATACTTCACAGACGCGTCAGGTGAATATTGGCAGCATTTCTCATAATTCAATGGGCTCGCTGACACATTGCAGCGGGTGACCGTTCTTGCGCGCCGCTTCAGTCACCTGATCAACCTTGGTAGCCGCCACATCCTTTGAAAACACGCCACAAACGCCTTTACCGTCGAGGTGAATCTTCAGCATGATCTGCGTGGCAGTTTCGCGGTCCTTGTTAAAAAACTCTTGAATCACCACCACGACAAATTCCATCGGCGTGTAGTCGTCGTTGAGCAAGACGACCTGAAACATCTGCGGCGGCTTGGTTTTCTGCGGCCGACGCTCCAGAACGACCGATTCACCCCCTCGCCCATCGTCAGGCCGCACTGCCGGAGCCGACGGTCGCTGGGGTATCTTTTCTGGGGGTTTGGTTGCCATGGAAATCATTCTAGCGACCCGCCTGTCTGGCTGCACGGCACGGGTTAATTGGTGGTGCGAACGCGACAGGGCCAGGCGTGATTTCTTACTTGTGTGGCCGGCCCGAAAAGGAAAAAGGCCGCCCCGGAAATTTGCCCGGTGCGGCCTTTTCAGAGCCTGGGAATCCAGATGGAACTCATCCGGAAGCCAAATGATCCGTCACGCAATCACATGTGGTCGATCATGACCTGACCAAAACCGGAACAGCTCACCTGAGTAGCGCCTTCCATGAGACGGGCAAAGTCGTAAGTGACTTTCCTGGATTTGATGGACTTCTCCATTGAGCTGATGATCAGGTCAGCCGCCTCGGTCCAGCCCATGTGCCGCAGCATCATCTCGGCAGACAAGATTTCCGAACCCGGATTGACATAGTCCTTGCCCGCGTATTTGGGCGCCGTGCCGTGTGTGGCTTCAAAACAGGCCACCGTGTCTGACAGGTTGGCGCCGGGCGCAATGCCTATACCACCCACTTGAGCGGCCAGAGCGTCAGAAATGTAGTCGCCATTGAGGTTAAGCGTAGCCACCACGGAATATTCAGCCGGGCGCAACAGAATCTGCTGAAGGAACGCGTCGGCGATCACGTCCTTGATAACAATCTCACTGCCCGTCTTCGGATTCTTGAACTTGCACCACGGACCGCCGTCGATCAGCTCGGCGCCGAATTCATTTTGTGCCAGCGCGTAGGCCCAGTCACGGAAGCCGCCTTCGGTGAACTTCATGATGTTGCCCTTGTGAACTATCGTCACGTTGGGTTTGTCATTGTCGATGGCGTACTGGATCGCCTTGCGCATCAGGCGCTCGGTGCCTTCGCTGGAAACTGGCTTGATACCGATGCCCGACGTGTTCGGGAAGCGTATCTTCTTGACGCCCATTTCGTCCTGTAAAAACTTGATCAGCTTTTTGGCCTTGTCGCTGCCCGATTCGAATTCGATTCCGGCGTAAATGTCTTCCGAGTTCTCGCGGAAGATCACCATGTTGGTCTTGTGCGGCTCTTTGACAGGCGACGGAACACCGGCGAAGTACTGGATCGGACGCAGGCATACGTACAAATCGAGTTCCTGGCGCATAGCCACGTTCAAGCTGCGGATACCGCCGCCCACGGGCGTCGTCAGCGGGCCCTTGATCGACACCACATAATCGCGCACGGCGTGCAGCGTTTCTTCGGGTAGCCAGACGTCAGGGCCGTACACCTTGGTCGATTTTTCGCCGGCATAAACTTCCATCCAGTGAATCTTTTTCTTGCCGCTGTAGGCCTTGGCAACTGCCGCATCAACCACCTTGAGCATCACGGGCGTAATGTCTGCCCCGGTGCCGTCGCCTTCAATAAATGGAATGATGGGCTCGTCGGGAACCTTCAATGAATGATCCGCATTGACGGTGATTTTCTGGCCCTGGGCGGGCACTTTGATGTGCTTGTACATGTGAGAAGTCTCCAGTGGGCTTTGATGAAACGCATTGCAAGGCGCCATGCTTAGCAGTTTAGGTAAAAACCCCTAAATTCTAGCCGGCAAAAAGACGGGCTGAAAAATTTATGACTTGGCCTTGTCAACCACCGATGAAGCATTGCCGTTACGGATAAGTCCACGAGATTCTCGAGGGCCTTTTTCCAATAACGTTATTACAGGAAACTCCAAATGAACAAACTTCTTGCTGTGCTGATTTCTACCCTGTTTGCTACGGGCGCTTTCGCCGCTTCCCACGCGGGCGCGCCTATGGCTGCTCCTGCTGCTGCACCCGCTGCCACCGCACCTGCAAAAGCTGCTGAAGCCAAACCAGCTGCCGCGGCTGAAGCCAAGCCAATGGCCGCAAAGAAAAAAGCCAAGAAAGCAAAAGCAAAAGCGAAAGTTGCTGCAGCCAAGTAATTCTGGCGACTTCGGTGTGAATGCCCGCCGCGTGCGGGCATTTTTTATGGGCGTCGTTTATGCTGGCTGTTGTCATTGATTGAAAGGTAAACCCATGTTTTCTAGCGCTGAAAAAGTTGCCTTGATCAGTCGTCGAACCGTCACCAGGCTTGCCTGCATCGTAGCGCTGACAACAATACCTGTTTCCTTCGATGTATCGGCACAGGACGGTCCGCAGTTAAACCTGCAGCGGGTCAAGCTGTCTGCCGGCATGAGCGTCATTGATGCCCAACTGGCGCTTACACCGAAACAACGTCAAATCGGCCTGATGCTGAGAAAGGACATGCCTCAACATGAAGGCATGTTGTTCGTCTTCGAACAACCCGCCGAGCAGTGCTTCTGGATGAAAGACACCCTGCTCCCTCTGACCGCCGCATTTGTGGCCGACGACGGCACCATTGTCAATATGGCCGACATGAAGCCGCAGACAATGGATTCGCATTGCTCTGCGCAGCCGGTTCGCTATGTGCTGGAAATGAACCAGGGCTGGTTCGCCAAAAAAGCCATCAAGGCCGGTAGCAAACTGGGCGGCCCGCCGTTCGACAGTAAGCGCTGAAACTTCAGCCCTCAAGTTTGCTCACTGTGTTTAGCTATCTGCCCCCAAGGGGACGGTGCTTCCTTGGGGCGGCCCGGCGCAACCACAACGCAAAAAAAGCCGACATGACGTCGGCTTTTTTATCGTGGGGTGGCTTTAAGCGAAATTGGCCTGAGCGAAATCCCAATTGACGAGGTTTGACAAAAAGGTCTCGACAAACTTCGGACGCTGATTGCGGTAGTCGATGTAGTACGCGTGTTCCCATACGTCAACCGTCATCAGGGCCTTATCCCCTGTGGTGAGCGGCGTTCCGGCCGGGCCTGTGTTGACGATGTCCACGCTGCCGTCGGCCTTTTTAATCAGCCAGGTCCAGCCGGAGCCGAAATTGCCAACAGCCGACTTGACGAAGGCTTCCTTGAAGGCGGCATAGGATCCATATTTAGCGTTAATCGCACTAGCCAGCGCGCCCGCTGGCTCGCCGCCGCCGGAAGGCTTCATGCAGCTCCAGAAAAAAGTGTGGTTCCATATCTGGGCCGCATTGTTGTAGACGCCGCCGCTCGATTTTTTGACGATTTCTTCCAGCGTCATGGTCTCGAATTCAGTGCCTTTTTGGAGGTTGTTGAGATTCACCACATAGGCGTTGTGATGCTTTCCATGGTGATATTCAAACGCTTCCTGACTGTAATGCGGCGCCAGTGCATCGATGGCGTAAGGGAGTGCGGGGAGTTTATGTTCCATAGCGTTTCCTGTTGGTGGTGGGTTGATAAGACGAAATAGAAACGAGAAATGACGTTAAGTGTTAAAAACCGCCAGTCAGTCGTGATAGCCGACTGTACAGAAATATTGTAAAAACTAAATGAGGCGCGGCGCAGAGACTGTCAGATCGACCTCGCCGTCGGCAAGGGTAGCGCGCAGGGCCTGGCCCGTCCGAGTGGCTTTGGCGCTTGTCACGGGGGCCCCTTCCATATCGGCCAGCCAGGCATAGCCGCGCGCCAGGACCAGCATGGGGTCAAGCAGTTGAAGGCGCAGCTGGGCGCGTTCCATGCGTTGTCGAGCGCTTAGAAGGCTGCGTTCAAGGGCTTTTGGGAGCGAGATGTTCAACGCCTCGACCTTGCGCGATTCGCCCCACAGCTTGGCCCGTACAGGATGTCTCAGCGACTGTGTAAGGACATTCAGGCGAGCTTGCTGCCGGGTCACGAGGTGAGACGGGCGGCCGACGCGGGCTGCCGCCCCGTCGATCCGCTGGCTGTGCGCCTGAAGCTGCCGCTCTACGGCAGTCTGCAGCCGCGAAAACATCAGGCCCAGCGCCCCGAGCCACACCGATTGCGGCTCGGCGCACAGCTCTGCCGCCGCAGTAGGCGTGGGCGCACGCACATCGGCGCAAAAATCAGCCATGGTGAAGTCAGTTTCATGACCCACCCCACTGACCACCGGCATGGGTGAGGCCACGATCAGGCGCGCGAGTGCTTCGTCGTTGAACGCCCAAAGGTCTTCCATCGCGCCGCCGCCACGCACCAGCAGCAACACGCCCACCTCGGCCCGGCGGGCGGCGGTCAGCAAGGCCTGTCTAAGCTCAGCGGCGGCTTGACCGCCCTGCACGCTTGCCGGGTAAATCACCACCGCAATATGCGGCACGCGCCGCTGCAAAGCCGTCACTACGTCATGCAGGGCAGCTGCCCCTAGAGAAGTCACGACGCCGATGGCTTCCGGCATGACTGGCAACGCCCGCTTGCGTGACGCGTTGAATAAACCCTCAGATTCGAGTTTGGCTTTCAACGCAAGAAACTGCTCGAACAGATTGCCTTTGCCCGCCTGCTTCATAGCCTCGACCACCAGCTGCAATTCGCCTCTGGGTTCGTACACTCCCAGGCGGCCGCGCAATTCGACAAATTGCCCATCGGCGGGTGAAAAGTCGAGCAGGCTGACGGCGCGCCTAAACATGGCGCAGCGAACCTGGCCCTGGGCGTCCTTAAGGGAAAAATAGCAGTGACCACTCGCGGCGCGCGAAAAGCCGGTCAGCTCGCCTTTTACACTGACGGGATTGAAGCGCGTCTCCAGGCTGTCGGCGATGGCACGCAGCAAAGTGCCGACGGGCCACACCCGTATTCGAGGCTCAAGTCCCGCGTGGCCACTGCGCTCCGACGGTAGCGGTGCATCATTCATCGGAAGGCCTTTCGATCAGCGCGCTGCAATGGTCCACAGCGCAGCAATCAAAGTTGTGTAAGCCAGCGTGGACGGCTTGAAAGTCAGATGATTGGCTGCAAGTCATTGATTCACAACGGTTTGTGCGTGCTTAAAATTTCATCGGTTCGTCACAAGCACCCATTGACGCGCCTTCCGACGGATTGCCAGGTGAGTTGCTCACAAAGTTATCCACAACTTCTGTGGGCTAAGTCTTACAGCACGCCCTCACGGAAACATGGATTAGCACTTCGGCAATCGTACCGGTCGGGGTCGGGCGGTAAGCCATAATCCAAGCCAACTGTTCGCCTGGAGATGTGCATTGTTTTCGATCATACAAGCCGCAGGGTGGCCCATCTGGCCTCTGGTTGCCTGCTCAATCCTGGCTCTAGCGCTCGTGTTCGAGCGTTTTACCAGTCTTAAAACGCCGAAGGTGGCGCCGCCGAAACTGACCGACGAAGCGATCACAGTGTCGCGCGGCGGTGTTCCCGGCGCGGAAGTGGTGCGGCAGCTGGAACAGAACTCACTGCTCGGGGAAGTGCTGGCCACTGGTTTCAGGGCGCTCAACGCCAATCCGCGCATCACCGAAGCAGACCTGCGTGCCGCACTGGAAGGTGCCGGGCGGCAGGCTGCGCACAAACTAGAGCGATATCTCGCTGCGCTCGCCACCATTGCTTCGGCGGCGCCTTTGCTGGGTCTGCTGGGAACCGTCATCGGCATGATCGAGATTTTTGGCTCGCAGGCGGGCTCTGGCGGTGTGGCGAATGCCTCTGGCGGCAACCCCGCGCAGCTGGCCCAGGGCATTTCTATCGCCCTGTACAACACTGCCTTCGGCCTGATCGTAGCCATCCCCTCACTCATTTTCTGGCGCTACTTCAGGGCTCGGGTTGATGGCTACCTGCTGACGATGGAACTGGCTACTGAACGCTTCGTTCGGCATCTAAACACCTTACGAAAATGAATTTTCGCCCTCATCCCCATGAAGAGCCTGAGATCAACCTGATCCCGTTCATTGACGTGTTGCTGGTGGTGCTGATTTTCCTGATGCTGTCCACCACTTACAGCAAATTTACCGAGCTGCAGGTCAAGCTGCCTGCCGCCGATGCCGATCAGCAGCTCGACTACCCGAAGGAAGTCATCGTCGCGGTCAGCACCGATGGTCGCTACATGGTCAACAAGAAGCTGGTGGAAGGCCGCAGCATCGAAAGCCTGGGTTCGGCGCTGGTCGATGCCGCCAAGGCTGGCAAGGACAGTGTGATCATCATCAGCGCTGACGCCAACGCCACGCACCAGGCTGTGATCACGGTGATGGAAGCGGCCCGACGTCAAGGCCTGAGCCAGATCACCTTTGCCACGCAAAGCAGCGCCCAAGCAGGTGCTCGTTAGTTTTTTTCCTTTCGCTGCGACCTGATGGCTCCTGCCCCAGCGTTGTGAAAAACCTGCTTCAACAAGCCTGGCTTTCCCGAGGATGGCTGGCCTGGGTTTTGTTGCCTTTGGCCTGGGTTCACGGATTGGCCGTCAATGCGCGACGCCTGCTGTACCGCCTGCGGCTTTTCAAGTCTGAACGATTTCCTGTCGCCGTGATTGTGGTCGGCAATGTGGTCGCGGGTGGCGCGGGCAAGACGCCACTGGTGATTGCGCTGGCGAGGCACTTGCAGGCACGGGGACACCACGTCGGCGTAGTCTCGCGCGGTTATGGGCGGTCAGGTGGCCACACGCTGGAAGTCGGCACGGATACTTCTGTCAAGATGTCTGGTGACGAGCCAGCCCTTATAAAACGTGCGACAGCAGCTCCTGTTTTTGTAGCAAGAAAACGCGCTGACGCCGTACGTGCCTTGCTCGCGGTCTACCCGGACACCGCCGTTGTGCTCTGCGACGACGGCCTGCAGCACTACGCCTTGCAGCGCGACATCGAAATCGCCGCCTTTGACGACCGTGGCATTGGCAATGGCTGGCTGCTACCGGCCGGCCCGCTGCGTGAACCCTGGCCAAAACGCCTGCGCTGTGGTCTCGACTTCGTGCTGCACACCGGTGAGGCGCCCGCATTCGAAGGCTTTTCGTCAAAGCGCCGCCTGGCGGGCTATGGGATTGATGGCAATGGCCGTCAGACCACATTGGCTTCGCTAAAAGGAGGTTCTGTGAGCGCAGTGGCCGCCATAGCCGAACCGGAAGCATTTTTCAAAATGCTCAGAAAGCGCGGCATCATGCTGCGAAAAACCATTGCGCTACCCGATCACGATGACTTCAGCGATTTCGACTTTTCATCATTGTCCGGGCAGACCGTGCTTTGCACCGAGAAAGACGCGGTGAAGCTTTTTTCCAGACCGGAGTCCGTGACAATAAAATTGCTGGCGGTGCCGCTGGAATTTTCTCCGGAGCCCCAATTCCTTGCCGGGATCGATGCGCGTCTGGCGCAGGTTATTTCTCAACTACCATCACGCCATGGACACCAAACTTCTTGAACTGCTGGTCTGCCCGGTCACAAAAGGCCTGCTGGAATATGACCGCGAAAAGCAGGAGCTGATTTCCCGCAGCGCCCGCTTGGCCTACCCGGTGCGGGACGGACTGCCCGTGATGCTTGAAAACGAGGCGCGAACCCTTACTGACGAAGAGCTCGGCCTCTGAGCGCGACTGAAACCGGAACGGGTTCAATGACTTTCACGGTACTGATTCCGGCCCGGCTGGCCTCAACGCGCTTGCCCAACAAACCGCTGGCCGATATCTGCGGCGCACCCATGGTGGTACGGGTCGCGCAGCGCGCCTTGCAGAGCGGTGCCGGGCGGGTCGTGGTGGCGGCGGACAGCTATGAGATCATCGAAAAATGCGAAGCCTTCGGCATTGCGGCTGTGCTGACCCGGCCGGACCATCCGAGCGGCAGCGACCGCCTGGCCGAAGCCTGCAACCTGCTCGGATTGGCTGACGACGACCTTGTGGTGAACGTGCAGGGCGACGAGCCATTGATTGATCCGGAACTGATCGACACAGTGGCTGCGCGGCTGCGCAAGCGGCCGGATTGCGCGATGAGCACTGCAGCGCATGCCATTGATGAGCTAGCCGACTTTGTGAACCCGAATGTGGTCAAGGTGGTGCTTGATGCGCGGTGTACGGCGCTTTATTTCAGCCGTTCACCGATTCCAGCCGCGCGTGATTCAGCAGGCAAGGCCTGGTGGCAGGCTGGCGCGCCGACAGCGCCATTGCGGCACATTGGCATTTACGGCTACCGGGTTAGTTTCCTGCGGCTCTTTCCTTCGCTACCACCTTCTCCCCTTGAGCAGCTGGAGTCGCTTGAACAGCTTCGTGCGCTTTGGCATGGGCACCGCATTGCGGTACACATCACGAAACAGGTGCCAGGGCCGGGCGTCGATACACCGGAAGATCTGGCACGCGCGCGCACCCTTTTTTCGTAGCAGCATCGAGGCTGGTGCAGGCGCCTAAGGTGGGTAAGTCCCAATGGCGTTGTCAGCCAGAGCAAGCGAGCCGCATGCTATCCTCGAACGCAAGATCCATGTGGCTCTGGCCGCAATGGGTGAGTGTCAATCGTACGCAGGTCGCCCATCAACGGAGCAAGAAAACGCTGCGGGCCCACTTTCTGAATCTATAAAAATTTCGAGGATATCCATGAGACTGATTTTGTTGGGCGCGCCCGGCGCAGGCAAGGGCACGCAGGCCACCTTCATATGCCAGAAGTTCGCGATTCCCCAGATTTCGACGGGCGACATGCTGCGCGCCGCAGTAAAAGCGGGCACGCCACTGGGCATAGAGGCGAAAAAAGTCATGGATGCCGGCGGCCTGGTTAGCGACGAGCTCATCATTAACCTGGTCAAAGAGCGCATCGAGCAGGCCGATTGCACTCACGGCTTCCTTTTCGACGGCTTCCCGCGCACGATTCCGCAAGCCGACGCAATGAAAGCCGCAGGCGTGAAGCTCGACTACGTCCTGGAAATGGACGTGCCCTTCGACGCCATCATCGACCGCATGAGCGGTCGCCGCACCCACCCGCCTTCGGGCCGCACTTACCACGTCAAACACAACCCGCCGAAAGTCGCTGGCCTGGATGACGTGACCGGCGAAGCGTTAGTGCAGCGCGAGGACGACAAGGAAGAGACCGTGCGCAAGCGGCTTGAGGTCTACAGCGCGCAGACCCGGCCGCTGGTTGATTACTACGCCAGCTGGGCTCAATCTGCGCCTGACGCAGCACCCAAATACCGCATGATCAGCGGCATCGGCAGCGTGGACGACATCACGGCACGGGCCTTTAAAGCGCTATCGAGCTGATTCGCCTGCGAGGCTGCACGCCGCTCATCACTCAGGCCGGACCGGACCGCAAGCCGTAAGTTTTTCCGTCGACAAAAAGGTACTCCGCGCGGAGTATCGCCTCGCCCTTCTCACCGGCGAACGCACCCCACTATCGACAGGTTCGTGCCCGGTTTGATCTCCGCCACGTTCCAAGCCTGCAGGCGCGTCAGCGGTGCCAACTCGATTTCCCAGCGTTTGTCGGTACGGGTTGGCAGCACGGTTTTAGCCAGCAATGCCTTTCCATCGAGAGGCGCCGATTGCGCCGGCAAAACCCGCTGGGTCAATCCGTGGGGTAAGCGCAGCGCAGCCGGTAACTCCAGTTCCAGCTCAACATGCGGGTTTTGCCAGACCACATTGGTAACCTGACCTTCGAGGTAGAGCGGGCGGTCTTGGTCAAAACTGCTCCAACCATGGTGGGCGCTGGCGTGGCCACCCAAGCCGACCATCGGCACGATAAGTGCCACCTTCAAAACATCACGTCGTTGCATCATCAAGTCCTTTTGAATACATTCGTATAGTTGCTTGCCTTAAGCGTAGGCAATCCAGCGTCCGCAGGTCACCACTGAAAGCCACAGCACAGTTGAAATCACCGTGTATACCCGCGCCAGAGTATCCATTTTGCTCAATGAGTCTCTGGCGTGAAACAGGCCGGCGTTGCAAGCAGCCAGCAATAAAAGCAGCATCTTCAGAGTAAAAATTCGATTCGCCAGCAATTCCTCAGCCTGCGACGCAAACATCAGCAGCCCCGAGGCCACAGCAAGGCAAAAACCGGTTGCCGCCAACCCCAGACTCAAACAGGCCAGCGGTTTGACCGGCAAAGCCGCGCCCATGCCAAATACCCGAAGTTCCAGCAAGACCAGATTTCCCAGAAGCAGGCCGATGGCAACGATATGCACCACTTCCATCGCCGGATAAGCCCAAACATGGGATTTAAGTGCTGCGAACATGCATTTGGTGATTCAGGAAGTCCACGCAAATTGCCTATTCAGTCGATTGTGGTCGGCGCTGAGCCAGCCCCACTCAGCAACTCCAGCACAAGTGCTACCCGCGCCTTGACCGGGCTTAAACCGTGTGAATCGGGCAGCAAATCACCAGGCTTCGGCAGCACCCGCCCGTTTACGCAGCGAGTTGCGCGAACCACCCGCACGCCGCCTGCCTGCGCCTGCAGCAGAGCCGCTTCCAGGTCATGGTGCAGCGTGCCGTTTCCGGTACACGCCACCACCAGCCCCTGCACGCCTTGCGCCACCAGCGCGTTTACAACCAAACCGCTGGCGCCCGCGTAATTCATGACTATTTCAACGCGCGGCCAGTCGGCCAGGTTTGCCAGAGTCGCTATAATTTTCATAGCTGATTGCGCACGTATAACAGGGGCTAGAGGCCAATTTCGAATCAAACGCAGCTTTCCTTCCTCTATAAACCCGAGGGGTCCCACGTCGCCTGAGCTGAACGCGTCCAACTGGTAGGTGTGGACTTTCTGGACCTCGATGGCGCTGTGGATCGTGCCCGCGCAAACCACGGTCACACCCACAGCGCCCGGATGCCGCGCAACGGCCAGCGCATCGATCAAGTTCTGCGGGCCGTCAGGAACCAGCGCACTGGCGGGCCGCATCGCACAGGTGAGCACAACGGGTTTTTCCGGTTGGCAAACGGACTGCAAAAAGAATGCGGTTTCTTCGATAGTGTCGGTGCCGTGCGTGATCACGACACCGTCCACATCTTCCCGGGCCAGGTAGTCCCTTACTCGGGCCGCCAGATGCGCCCAGACGCCAAAGCTCATGTTCTTGCTGTCGATCTGCGCGACCTGCTCGGTGAGTACTGGCCCAGCATCCGTTAACGACGGGATGGTGGCCACCAGTTGATCGACGCCGACCTGTGCCGCTGTGTAGCCAATGTTGTCGCTGGCACTCGCCGATAGGCCGGCTATGGTGCCCCCGGTGCCCAAGATCACGATGCACTGGCTACTTGAGGGCTGACGGGCGGGCTGAATTGAAGGCTTTAAGTCGGACAAAACGGACATGGCTTGCAATCTGTTAAAAACTGGATAAAAATACAGCCACTGGGAATTAACCCAGTCAGCACTGGCTAGCAGATAGCTTGCCTGATCTGCAAAGAAAAACCCATCGGGGGATGCCAGTGTAAAAGCAGCCCCACGGGCGACTAAGCCAAGGAGTCACGCGCATGAGCATTCTCGACAACCTCTCGAAGGCGTCTTCCAACGAGCCGAAACTAACCGCCCGCCAGCAACAAATCCTCGAGTTAATCCAACGCGCGATCACCCGAACCGGCGCGCCGCCAACGCGGGCCGAAATCGCCACCGAAATGGGTTTCCGCTCGGCCAACGCGGCTGAAGAGCACCTGCAGGCGTTGGCACGCAAAGGCGTGATTGAGCTGGTCAGCGGCACCTCGCGCGGCATACGGCTGCGAAGCGACAAGCTGCGCACCCTGAATGAATCCGGCATGAAGCAATTTTCGCTGCCGCTGCAAAGCCTGGCCCAGCTGGCGCTGCCGCTCATTGGCCGCGTCGCAGCCGGAAGCCCAATTCTGGCGCAAGCGCACGTGGAACAAACCTACCACTTTGAGAGCAGCCTGTTTCAACGGCAGCCTGACTACCTGCTGAAAGTGCGCGGCATGAGCATGCAGGGCGCCGGCATTCTGGATGGCGATCTGCTCGCCGTTAAACAGGCCAGCGAAGCCCGAAACGGCCAGATCGTGGTCGCCAGGCTCGGCGATGAAGTCACAGTCAAACGTTTTCGCCGCACTAAAGATCTCATCGAACTGCTACCCGAGAATCCTGATTTCCAGACCATAGTCGTTCGGCCCGGTGAACCCTTCGAACTGGAAGGCCTCGCCGTCGGCCTGATTCGAAACACCATGCTGATGTAAACACTTTTAGGGCCGCGCAGCAGGTGGCGGGCGTTTGGTCTTGACGGGCCAACACCCTGATGTAGCGGCAGCTGGCAACGGGCCAGTCGTCAATCCTGCCTGTCAACATTGGGGCGCAGGCCTCTCTAATTCAGGAGATATTCATGCAAGTCATCAACTTTTCGCATTTTTCGTATCTGGCACCCCTGCTGGTACCCGTCACCACGCTAACAGCATGGCTGGTTCGGCCCGCATCGACAAAGCGGCTGGTGCCACCGGCTAGTGCCCCCCTTTCCCATCAGCGCCTGACACTGCCCTTTGCCCACGCAGGCGAGTCGCATCGCAAACACTCCACAGGACGAGTGTCGTCGTTCAGATCTGCAGCATTTGAGGTCAAAAAACCAGCAATTACCCGACTGAGGGTGGTGAGAGAACATGACGCGGCAGTGAGCCCGACGTGCGCAGGACGCATGACGATTTCGGGGTGCATGGCTGACGTCTGCGCTGAACTTGATCGAATGGCTCAACGCGAAGCTGCGTGACAACGGCTCTCCAAGGGCGCCCCAAGCCATTGATGGGTGATTCCTGGAACCGCGGCGACTGGCGGGCTCAGCCGCCGCGCCTGTCCACTTGTCCAGCTTTCCTGTAGGAGTTTCCATCCGATACAAGTTGAGTATTTCGTGAGGCCATCGCGGGCTGGAGTGGAAAATCTTGCAGGCACAATATCAGAATGAATATTGTGATCCTCGACGACTATCAGGACGCCGTCCGAAAACTCAACTGCGGCTCGAAGCTCGATGCTTACCCCGCAAAGGTCTACACCAACACGGTCAAGGGCATAGGCCAGCTATCGGTTCGCCTCAAGGATGCCGACGTGATTGTGTTGATTCGCGAGCGAACCCAATTGAACCGGCAGGTGATTGAAAAATTGCCCAAGCTGAAACTCATCGTGCAAACCGGCCGGGTCGGAAGCCATATCGACATCGCAGCCTGCACCGAACGCGGCATTGCGGTAGCGGAAGGTATCGGTTCACCCGTGGCACCAGCGGAATTGACTTGGGCCCTGGTGATGGCTGCGATGCGCCGAATACCCCATTACGTGGCGCACCTGAAGCACGGCGCATGGCAACAGGCGGGGCTGAAGGCGGCTTCCATGCCACCGAACTTCGGCGTCGGTTCGGTACTTAAGGGTAAAACGCTGGGTATCTGGAGCTACGGCAAGATAGGCCAGCTCGTGGCCGGCTATGGCAGGGCTTTTGGCATGCGTGTGATCATCTGGGGCAGCGCTGCCTCGCGTGAACGGGCGCAAGCCGACGGCTTTGAACTCGCTAACGGAAAGGCTGATCTCTTTGAACAAAGCGACGTGCTCAGTCTTCACTTGCGCCTGCATGACGACACCCGCGGCATTGTGACATTGGAACATCTTTCACGGATGAAACCTACCGCCCTGTTCGTCAACACCTCAAGGGCGGAGCTGGTGGAGTCGGAGGCATTGATCGCGGGTCTGAATCGAGGCCGCCCAGGCCTGGCGGCAGTGGATGTGTTTGAGTCTGAACCGATTTTGCAAGGCCACGCCCTGCTCCGCCTGGAAAATTGCATTTGCACACCGCACATTGGCTATGTTGAGCAGGACAGCTATGAGATGTACTTTGGCGCAGCATTCGACAACGTGGTCAATTTCATTAAAGGCACACCGACCAACATCGTCAATCCGGGTGCCTTGCAAGTGCGCCGATAGCGCCCATAAGCCGTGTGATTGCACTGCTTGATTGCACTGCTTGATTGCGTGGCGTGATGTATAGCTTGGCGAGCACATCTGTCAGCGCAAACCGTTCAGGTGCGAGGCGGATTTTCCCGACCCTGGACAACTCCATCGGCATTACCCGCGTTGTCAGCATCAACCACGGCTGGACCAATATCCGAAAGATCAAAGTCCAGCCAAGCGCTGCTTGCCGGTTGAAATGCCCCGCGATTGCGTGACGGGAGAACGACCGTGTGGTCGGCGTCGGGTGAACTGACTCCCAGCCAGGAGTCCGTCAAATCAATATCCAGACCCAGGCCGGCCGTTTTCGGCGCCCTCGAACTGTTTTGAATGGCAGTGGGCAATTCCTCGTCACCCACTCCATAAACCGCCGATGCGCTTAAGGTTTGCAGTTCAGTAAGCGGCACGACCATGGCGATCTCTTGCTCAAAAACAGGTGATGAGCCGCCGTTGTCGGATCCGGGCAAGTCTGTCGGGTCGAAGTTCGGTTGACGCGGTGAATCAATGAACTCGTTGGCAATCGCAAAGAGCAGCAACAGTTCGCGGTAAGCCTCAAGTCCAAACGCCTCAGCCGGGCGACCTGGCTTGCGGAAAAGCGACTCTTCTATAACGTCGAGCACGCGGGGGGTGTTCCAGAGCGACTGGATCCGGGTCATCGCTCCCTCGTAGGCTTCGAGACCGTCCCCACTCTGCCGAAACCCCTGGAACGGCGGCACCTCCGCATTGAAGATACGGTTGAACTGCAGGCGCAATTCATCGTATTGCGGCTGCCGATCCATATCGTGATAGAGCTTGAACAAGTCCAGATACGCCAATGGACTGGTCTGCGCATTTTCACGAATGTGGTTTGACAGAACCTCAATGGCGTGGTCGTGCTGGCCGAGCGACACGAAGAAATCGGCTTGCTGCGCAATGTCGAAAAGCTCGTTAACGTTAACACCCCGGCCACTGGCCGAAATCCCCGATGGAGAAAAGGTAGACTCGCCGGCCCGAAAAGCGGCCGCGAAATTTTCTTCCAGTGGCTTCACCTTGCCCTCCGGCTCCGGCACCGGCACCGAAACGGGCACGATTGCGCGTGGCATGCGGCTCTCCAGCGACTGGAGATCGGCCCCCATTGCCGACTTTTGAGGCGCTATGGGTTGTGCGTCTCGCTGATCCCACCATGCAACACCGGCGCGCGAATTCTTGAAACGGAAGTAAAGGTATGCGGTGCCCAGCAGCAAGCCGACCAGCACGGCCAGTAGCGTATAAACCAGCGGATTGGCGTAGCGCCCGACTTCTGCCTTTGTCAGCTGTTCCCGTGTCAAGGCCAGCTCTGCCCGGTCTTTGCTGCTAGCGTCGCGCAGACTACGCGCCTGGGCTTGCAATTCGTCCAGCCGTTGTACGTCGCGCGCAACCTCATCCGGGCGAAGATTGAGTGCCCGCCACAGTGCAGCGAATTCAGAACGCCTTGGGTTCAACTCGGTCGGCAGCGACAGAAGCTCGGGGGAGGATTTGAGGCTGGGCGTGCTTTCAGCCAACAGCTCAGCGCTGTCAAGTCGAAGTCGTGGCGTACCAGGCTTGCGAACGGCCGACTCGCCCAGACGAAGAGACTGTGACAGCGACGCACCGACAGGCGGCCTGAAAGTGGAGATGTCGCGGCTGACACTAGTGCCGCCGACGTCCGGAGCAACGCGAGGGCGACGGCTGGCGCGAACGGCAGCTGGAGCCACCGAAGAGGCCCTGCCAGCGTCGCCGGACGCCCCAAGAATGCCGCTGTCATCGCCCGGTCGCCGCGCCTGGCTTGAGCCTGTCGGCGCCGGCAAAGCCCCTGTCACAGAGGTGGGCGGTATAGACGACAGCGGGCGTTCGGCAGTTTGCATGGGCAGATCGGCAAGCAACACATAACGACGCGAGTTTTTCGCCGAACAACCAGCCCGCAGCACAAGGCTCACCACGGGTTCATCCACGATCACTGCAGAGGTCACGCGAATAAGCGCTTGTCCCGCCTCACCGGTGGCACTGGTGCGTACGGTGACTTTGCCTGAATCAAGGCGGGTGTCTGAATACATCAGTTCGGCATCCGTACAGAGCGCTGCCGCGTCATCGCCAGCATCAAGGCGAGCCAGAACACTCAGGTCAAGCGCCCGGCCCACCAGCGCAGTGCCCCGCACCGGTCCAAGGCTGACTGCAAGGCTGCTGGACGTGATCAACAGCAGCAGGCCAGCCAAGGCGTTCGAGCGAAGTAGCACGTGATTCATATCAAATATTATCTTCGCAGAATTGCCGCGCGAAATGAGTGCCGCATAATCTGCAGATGAAAGCGGTCTTCCCCCTAATTGGCGTCGTTGGCGCTGGTGCCATGGGCACTGGCATCGCACAGCTGGCCGCCCAAGCCGGTAGCACAGTGCTGTTTTATGACACGTGCCCCGATGCTGTATCCAGATCTATAGCCTCGCTTGCGGGTCAGTGGGACAAGCTGTTGGTCAAGGGAAAAATTACGCCGGCACAGGTTACAGCGTTCTCCATGCGCCTCCAACCTGTCACCGCGTTGAGCGAACTCTCGTCGTGCGACCTTGTCGTAGAGGCGG
This sequence comes from Polaromonas sp., assembly GCA_031423655.1. Taxonomy (GTDB): domain Bacteria; phylum Pseudomonadota; class Gammaproteobacteria; order Burkholderiales; family Burkholderiaceae_C; genus Polaromonas. The sequence continues at coordinate 11,046 of JANPFZ010000247.1, read as the reverse complement.
TTGTCGAGCAGCTTGATGTCAAGCGCGCGCTCTTCGCCGAACTGGAGCAATTTGTCAGGCCCAATGCGGTGCTTGCAACCAACACATCTTCACTTTCCGTCACCGCAACTGCGGCAGGGCTGAAGCACCCGCAGCGCGTAGCCGGCTACCATTTTTTCAACCCGCCTCCCCTCATGAAGGTGGTGGAAGTCATTGCCGGGTTGCGAACCGATACCCGCGTGTGCCAGCAATTGGCTGACTACACCCGGCAGATGGGCCACACGCCAGTTACGGCGCAGGACTCGCCCGGTTTTATCGTCAACCATGCGGGCCGCGGCTACGGCACCGAGGCGCTGCGCATCGTCAGTGAAGGCATTGCCGATTTCGCCACCATCGACCGCATTCTTCGCGATCAGGTCGGCTTCAGGCTTGGCCCCTTTGAGCTGATGGATTTGACCGCCCTGGACGTGTCCCATCCGGTGATGGAATCCATTTACCACCAGTATTTCGAGGAGGCACGCTACCGACCCAGCGTCATCACCGCCCGGCGACTGGCAGGCGGCATGCTTGGCCGAAAAACTGGTGAAGGCTTTTACCGCTATATCGATGGTGTGATTCAGCAGCCGCCCGAAGCAGCGGTGCCCCAAGTCGAGGAAATTCCGCCCTTCTGGGTGTCGCCTCGCGCGTCCCGGCGTTCAGAACTGCTTTTGCTGCTGAAGAACCTGGGTGCAAAAATAGAAACCGGTGCATCGGCATCGCCGCTGGCGCTGACGTTGGTGGCGCCGCTGGGCTTTGACATCACGACAGTTGCCGTGGTGGAAAGGCTGGACCCCGCAAGAACCGTGGGCATCGACATGCTGATAGACGATGCGGCGACCAAACGCCGCGTGCTGGCGACCAACCCGGCTACCCGTAGCGACATGCGCGACGCGGCGCACGCCCTGTTTGCGCGCGACGGGAAAGCGGTCAGCGTGATCCGCGACAGCGGCGGCTTTGTCACCCAGCGCGTGGTCGCCACCATCGTGAACATCGCCAGTGACATCTGCCAGCAAGGCATTTGCAGCCCGAATGACCTGGAGCTGGCTGTCACGCTGGGCCTGGGCTATCCGCTGGGCCCGCTGACGATGGGTGACCGTTATGGCCCTACCAATGTGCTGGAGGTACTGTTTAACATGCAGACCGTATATGGCGATCCACGCTATCGCCCTTCGCCCTGGCTGCGACGACGAGGCGCCATCGGCCTGAGTTTGACCCACGAGGAAAGCTAGCATGACGCGCATTCAACCCAACCGCATTGCCGCTGAAATTGCCGTCAATCGATCCGGACTACATTGATGGCAGGCTCTTTGAAAAGTACAAGCGAGGGCAGCACCCTTGTCCTGACGCTCAGCAACCCCGAGGCTAGAAACACGCTCAGCCCGGAAATTTACGCGGCCGGAATTGAGGCCCTGAACGCCGCTGAAAATAACCCGGAAATACGCAGCATCGTTATCACCGGCGAAGGCTCTATGTTTTGCGCGGGCGGTAACCTGCAGCGCTTGCAGGCCAATCGCCGCGAGGCACCCGAGCTTCAGGCACAAAGCATCGAAGGCTTGCACAACTGGATGGATTCGATCCGCACCTATCCCAAACCGGTGCTTGCCGCCGTTGAGGGGGCGGCTGCGGGTGCCGGGTTTTCGCTGGCGCTAGCCTGCGATTTTGTGGTGGCTGCCAGTAACGCGGTATTTGTGATGTCCTACGTTAACGTGGCGCTGTCGCCAGACGGCGGAGGCAGCTGGACCCTGGCGCGGACCCTGCCGCGGGCGCTCGCCAATGAGTTGCTCATGTTAGGCGAGCGCGTTGGCGCCGAGCGGCTACGGGATTTGGGCCTGGTCAACCGGGTTTGCGCCCCCGGAGAGGCGCTGGCGACAAGCCTGCTTCTGGCAGCCCAGCTCAATGACCGGGCACCCAACGCACTGGCCAGCATCAAGGAACTGGTTAATGACGCGGCGACAAATTCGCTAAGTAGTCAACTGGCCAGCGAACGGGACCACTTCGTCCGCAATCTGCATCACGCCAACGGTGCAGAAGGCATTGAAGCCTTCCTGCATAAGCGCGCGCCAAGATATCGGTAGACCCAATGAAAAATGGCGGCTTTGGCAGGAAACCCATGCGACAACGAAGTAGCGGCAAGTCGGCCCTAACAGCAACAATGAAAGCTCTCTCAGGCAAGCAGAAGACAGCCCATGGATGACCCGATACTTAATGCAGAGGAACGAGAGGCCATCAACAGTGGTCGCTGGTTTTCCTCCTTGTCGCCCGCGCTGCGCCACGACATACTTCGCTGTGCCTTCGTCAAGCGCTACAAGAATGGTGAACTCATCAGCGCTCGGGGCGACGCACCCGAAGAGTGGATATCTTGTGCGCGCGGCGCGATCCGCGTCAGTTCCACATCCATTACCGGCAAGCAGATCACGCTGACGTACATTGAGCCGGGTTTGTGGGTAGGCGATGTGGCCATTTTCGATGGCGAGCGGCGCACCCACGATTCTTACGCACACGGCGACTCCACGCTGCTTTGCGTGTCCCGATTTGATCTCCGAAAAATCCTGAGTCAACATGTTGAACTTTATGAAGCACTGCTGCGCCTGAACGCGCGCCGGATCCGTCAGCTTTTCGGCCTTGTCGAAGACCTGAATACGCTCCCCCTGCGTGCACGGCTGGCCAAACAGCTGCTGCACCTGATGCGCAGCTATGGTGTGCCCAGCCTGAGCAACAGCCAGGAAGTTCGGATTGGCCTGCAGCTGGCCCAGGAAGAGCTTGCACAGCTGCTGGGCGCGTCGCGGCAGCGTGTCAACCAGGAACTCAAGTCGATGGAGCGAGAAGAAGCCATCCGGGTTGAAGCGGTGGGCTTGGTGGTGCGCAACCGCGATATCCTGCTTAGAATTTCCGAAGCAGAATTGGAAAAATAGCTATTAGGAATACCTGGCAATGAGCGAATTCGATCACTTTTTAGGCACACGTGCCATCTCTGGCCAGCAGGCGTTTGACATCCAGGCCCTCACTGCCTATCTTCAAAAGAACCTCGATGGCTTTGCCGGTCCGCTCACGGCAGAGATTTTCAAGGGCGGGCAGTCCAACCCGACTTACAGGCTGATCACGCCCGGACAGTCGTACGTGATGCGAGCCAAGCCTGGGCCGGTGGCCAAACTGCTGCCCTCGGCGCATGCGGTAGAACGCGAATTCAAGGTCATGAATGGCCTGCAGGACACCGATGTGCCGGTGGCCAAAATGTACTGCCTGTGCGAAGACGAATCCATCATCGGTCGCGCTTTTTACGTGATGGAGTTCGTCGAGGGCCGCGTACTTTGGGACCAGGCGCTACCCGGCATGACCACCACCCAGCGCGGCGAAATTTATGACGAGATGAACCGCGTCATTGCTGCGCTTCATCTCGTCAAGTTTGCTGATCACGGCCTTGCCGCCTACGGCAAACCAGGCAATTATTTTGAGCGCCAGATCGGCCGCTGGAGCAAGCAATACGTGGCGTCCATCACCACACCAATCCACGAAATGGACAAGCTGATGCAATGGCTGCCCGCCAACATGCCGGCCAGCGCACTCGACAACAGCATGGTATCAATCGTCCATGGTGACTTCAGACTCGACAACCTGATGTTTCACCCAACCGAGCCGCGTGTACTTGCGGTACTCGACTGGGAACTTTCCACGCTGGGGCATCCGCTGGCAGACTTCAGCTATCACTGTATGGCCTGGCACATTCCGCCTGGCATGTTCCGCGGCATTGGCGGCCTCGACGTGGCCAGCCTGGGCATCCCGCTGGAGTCTGACTACATCAAAAAATACTGCGAACGTACCGGCATCACCACACCCGAAGCACTCAAGGCCGACTGGAACTTTTACATGGCCTACAACCTCTTCAGGCTGGCCGCCATTTTGCAAGGCATCGCCAAACGCGTCGAAGCCGGGACCGCCTCCAGCGAACAGGCCACCCGCTCGTCCGCAGGCGCGCCACTGCTCGCCAAAATGGCTTGGGATTTTGCGCTCAAAAGCCAGCATTAGGACCCTTCATTACGCTGCTTCATCATTTCGATTCAACCCCCCAGGAGACAAACATGGATTTCGACTACACCCCCCAAGTAAAAGAACTGCAGGCCAGACTGCTGAAGTTCATGGACCAGCACATCTACCCGAACGAATCCCGCTTCTTCCGCGAGATTGCAGAGAATCGGGCCAAGGGCAACGCCTGGATTCCGACGGCCATCATCGAAGATCTCAAGCCCAGAGCGCGCGCGGCCGGCCTGTGGAACCTGTTCTTGCCTCACTCGCCGCGCGCGCCGGAAGGCCTGTCCAACCTCGAATACGCGCCGCTGTGTGAAATCATGGGGCGCGTTCCGTTTGCCGCCGAAGTATTCAACTGCTCGGCACCCGACACCGGCAACATGGAAACCATTGCCCGCTATGGCTCGGAAGCCAACAAAGACCAGTGGCTGGAGCCGCTACTGAAAGGCGAAATTCGCTCGGCCTTTCTAATGACCGAGCCCGACGTCGCTTCGTCAGACGCCACCAACATCCAGTGTCGCATCGAGCGCGATGGTGATCACTACATCCTCAACGGCCTGAAATGGTGGTCATCAGGTGCAGGGGACCCACGCTGCGCCGTCTATATCGTCATGGGCAAGACCAACCCCGACGCAGGCCGCCACGAACAACAATCGATGATTCTGGTGCCGTCCAATGCGCCTGGCATCGCCGTGACTCGCCCTCTGACCGTATTTGGCTACGACGACGCGCCGCACGGCCACATGGAAGTACGTCTGACCAATGTGCGCGTGCCGGCCAGCAACCTGCTGTTGGGCGAAGGCCGCGGTTTTGAGATTGCCCAGGGTCGCCTCGGCCCTGGACGTATTCACCACTGCATGCGCAGCATCGGATCCGCTGAACGCGCACTTGAACTGATGTGCAAACGCCTGAACACCCGAATCGCTTTCGGCAAACCGGTGGCCAAGCAGTCGGTGTGGGAAGAACGGGTCGCCGAAGCACGCTGCATGATCGACCAGGCACGCTTGCTGACGCTGCGCGCCGCCTACATGATGGATACGGTGGGCAACAAGGTGGCCAAGGCTGACATCGCCATGATCAAGGTGGTGGCACCCAACATGGCCTGCCAGATCATCGACTGGGCCATTCAGGCGCACGGTGGTGGCGGTGTGTCGGACGATTTCCCGCTGGCCTACGCCTACGCGCATCAGCGCACATTGCGGCTGGCGGATGGGCCGGACGAAGTGCATCGGGCGTCGCTCGCCAAGCTGGAATTTGCGAAGCATCTTTTGATGCCGCGTGACGTCGAGATGCCGGTTACGCGGGGCAGCTAAGCGAATTTTCTCAGCGTCGGTACCTCTATCGCGCTGAGCTTCCTCGGAGTTCAGCGCGCGCTCCATTTGACGTTCGGGCTAAATATACGCTATCAATTAGATAGCTGCTTTCGCACGTAATACCTGGGCTACAAGCCTATTTCCTTAATAACTCCGCTGACTCGATGGAACTGACCGAGAACACGTCGAGAGCAGACTGCGCAGCCATTGTGAATACGGAACCGATATGGTCAAGGGTGTTCGCCCCTGTGGGCGTCAGCTGCATTCGCAAGTGGGCTTTGCCGCGCATCACCATCAAAATAAAGGGAACATTGGCGTCCGTCGCTGGTTCGGGCCAGCTCGTCAGCAAATCGGCAAGCTGGGGGGTCACCCAGTTCATGGCCTGCGCTCGATGGTTTGTTATCACTGCGTAGCGCTTCCAAAACAAATCCGGGGTTCGTTCCCACCCGACTTCCGGATAAAGTGCGAGCCAGCGCATCTCCTCCATCAACGTCGGGCCCGCATGTGTTTCTATCGAATCGGTATAAAGCGCATAAGCCTGCTTTTCAAGCAACTCTTTGAGCGGCCGGTTCATGATGATGATGGTCGCCTGCGGATCGACAGCTATATCGGCCCTGCCCCGGATCTCTTCACCAGAAATATAGGTCCGCGACGCGGCCGCACGCTCAAGCTTCCAGGGTTTGTCATGCAGCATGCCTTGCATGGCAAAGCCGACACCCAAGCCTTGGCTCCACCTGCTGTTGACCTGACCGCCCTGTGGGTTGGTCAGCTCGGAATTCACACCAGCGGCTGTGTCATCGCTTAAATCAATGTTTACCGAAACTGCGCCTTGTTTACCGGTTATCACCCGACCGGCTGGCGCTTTATATTGCCTAAGTATTTTTTTTAAGGTCTGAAACATAAAAACAATCTTAACTCTGTAAATGCATCCAGAATCAGCCCGCCCAAAGACATCAATACCGAAGCAACAAGTCTGACTGAACAGGATTTTTCCTGGGCCGTCGCCAGCGGCACCAATTGCCTATCGAGCAGAAGCACCGCAGACTGCATGCAGGTAGCGGCGGTCGACTTCCGACGAAGCGCACATCTGAGAAAATGACCGAACCGGATCGCCGTGCCGTGTGTTGCGCAGTATTGCCGTAAGGGTATTAACCGACCCGGCCACACCAATCTTCGGCGGCAAGGCGCAAGAAATCTGGATTCAGAAAACTCAGCAATGAAAAGATCAGAAGACTATGAACAATCCAAAACCTTACCTGGTTCTGCTGGGCCGCTACAGCGCCATGCTGGGAGTTTTGACAGCCTTGCAAGGCTGCGCAGTGGTTGCCGTTGCTGACGTCGTGGGCACCGTGGCAGTGAAGACGGTGGGGCTGGCAGCCGACGCGGCGATAGGCGTCGTCAAACTTTCCGGCAAAGCTGTCGGTGCTGCGGCTGACGCGGTTATTCCCGACGCGAAGTGACAACCGCTTCGGTGTGCCGTGCGTCACACGATGGCAGGCACAAGTTCAGCAAGTGATGAATTTGGTCTGCCCGGAGGGGATCGAACCCCCGACCCTCAGCTTAGAAGGCTGATGCTCTATCCGACTGAGCTACGGGCAGACGAAAACGAAAAACTTGGAGCTGACGGAAATGACGGAAATAGCGGAGGCAGATATGAAAAAAGCCCACGCAGGTGAGCTTTTTTGATGATTTTTGGTCGGAGTACAAGGATTCGAACCTTGGACCCCCTGGTCCCAAACCAGGTGCGCTACCAGACTGCGCCACACTCCGACAAGGTCTGTATTATAGCGTGAACCCATACCTTTTCGCTCCGAGGATTTCCCTTTTTTACCCAAACAACGAAGAGTCAGATTCGTTTGCCTTGGCGTATCAGCCCGGCCCCTTTGCTACCGGAATCTCTATGCCGTCACCGGACACCGGTGCAACTCTGCCCTCGCGCTGAAGTTGCTGGCGAAGAAAGTCCAGTAAAACATCGGCCTGCGTTTCGCTGAAGCATTTCCGGTAAGCATGGCTGTGGCTTGAAGAAAAGAAAGGGATCTCGCAGGCGACGCCGCCTATTGCCTTGTCCGGCAGACGTAGCAACCTGGTGCCCGTGACACGCGAAAGAAAGCTCAGATCGTCTGGGGTGTTGTAAGCGTCGTTGTCGAACGCATAGACAAGCGCTGGAATATGCTCGGCTGATCCTATTTCGGACGCCTGCGTTTCGTGACGCCTCTGCCATTCTTCGGGTCGCCCTTGTCTCTTGCCAGCAAAGGCCGGTGCAAAAGCTATGACAGAGTTGACGCTGCCGGGATGACGTTTCTGATGCAATAGTGCGGCCCAACCGCCAGCGGAGTGTCCCATCAGGACGATCCGTGATCTATCAATGCCTGCGCGGTCCAGCTCAATCAGGGTGTGTTCAATGGCTGCGACGCGCTGATCGATTTTGATAGGTTCGCCAACACTGGTTGCCTGGCCATCGCACGGCGCAAAAACAAGCACCTCCAATCCCGCTACTTTAGTGCCAGCCAATTGCCGTATGACCTCTGGCACGGAAAAACCGGCAACTTCGCCACCGGGGTCACAGGCATCGTCCATTTTTTCGATGAACGAGCCATGCAAAAAAATAACCACCGCCTTGGCTTTGGGGCTGGGAATACTGAAGCCGCGGGCGCTTTTCCAGTGCTCTTTTTTAGGAACAAATTCCCCTGACACGTTGGCTTTGGCATGCAGGCAACCGACAACCAATAGAACCACCCGACTGGTCTTTATGACGTGGCGAAGCGTGCCCCTAAGCCAGCCGTTTGAAAAAAACCTGCTGGAAAGGTTAATGACCGCCAAACGCTGATCGACACGCCAGCCCCTGCCGCTACGGGGCAACGCCAACGAGACAGGCTTGTAGGCAGGAGGGTGCAATTGAGTATTGGCGACATGCGCCTGGAAAAAATTGTGATCAGCAGTTTGCTCTACATTGGAACCTAAATAATAATCCTGGCGATGCAACCCCATTGCGACGACAAGGGCAATTATCAGAAGGCGCATAGGCTGCGTTCACGCAAATTACGGTGGATCTTTCGGAAAAAATTGTTCAGCCGCGTTCGACACAAAGTCCAGCATGGCCGTCACCCGTGCCGGAACGTGCTTGCGTGTCGGCAAGGCTGCATAAATCACCAGGCTGCCGGCTCGCCACTGCGGCAGCACATGCACCAAAGACCCGTTCCGCAGGTAGGGCTGTGCCAGATGCGTCGATAAAAGGCACAACCCAGCGCCCGACAACACCGCCCCGAGCAGCACATCAAAGCTGAGCGACTGCAGCACCACCTTCATTTCCACGTCCACCGGGTCGGCGTAAATCATCTTGTGGGTCAGCCGGATGCCCTGTCTGCTGCTATGCCCAGGTGCCTGCTCCCAGGGAAACCTCAGGTAGTCGTGGGCAGGCAGGTGACAGGGATGGTCGGGCATGCCTGCCCGGCGCAAATAGTCGGGTGCGGAACACAGCACGCTTTCGGTTCTTCCCAAAGCACGGGCTACGGTGTCAGCGTCGTAATTTTCTTCGACAGCAATAAGTGTCAGGTCGAATTCTTCTACCCGCAAATGCGAAAACGCATCCACGCTGACATCAAGCAGGACCTCCGGATGGTGCTGGCGCCAACGCGCGGCCAGAGGCGCCAGAAAATATGACGCAAGCAAAGGTGTGGTCAGCAGGTGCAAGGTACCGGTTAACACACCGGAGGTGTTCTGGGCAGCGACCTCGGAGTCATGAATTTCCTCGAGAATGCGCCCCAGTGCCTGCAGATAAACCTGTCCAGATTCGGTGAGTGCCAGCTTGCGGGTGGTGCGCTGAATCAGGCGAGTGTCCAGATGCTCCTCAAGGTCACTTACCAGGCGCGACACCACCGTCGGAGACAAACTAAGCGCGCGCGCAGCCGCTGCAAATCCACCCTCTGCGACAACCTTTTCAAACACTTGCATCGACAACAATCGGTCCATAGCCTTTGCCCGCTCGTAGCAGCAGAGTAGTCCTAACGCTCTGCTTGTGCAATCGCCGTGCGCCCGGTCTTCAGGAATTCGTCAACGCATGAGCCCGAAAGACCTAGCGCAAAGGTGCAACGATGTATTGCCGAACCGGTTCTCGTCAACTCAAACCTTTCACTCGATACTTTCGCGTCAGCGCTAAATTTCCAACGATTTTTTCGCTGTCAGGCTGGGCGAGGACCCGCAAGAAGGTAATGCCCAAACATTCGAGTAGTTTTACTATTGGGAGGACATTCATCATGAAAGCTTCACTCATCAAAACCTTGGCCTTGGCCTCGGGCTTCGCTTGCCTGACTTCGCTATCGGTCGGCCCTGCGATGGCGGGCGACAAAGACATTGCGCAGACAGGAAAAACCCGCGCGGAAGTCCGCGCGGAATATCTACAGGCGGTCAGGGAGGGCACGCTGCCCCACTCAAGGGACATGGACGAGAGGACCTACAGAGCCATGATCGTAAGGGGCTCCCCGATAAAAGGCGACAAAGACCTGTCGGCAACGGCACCTACAACCACTCCACTGTCCCGGGAGGCTGTACGGGCTGACACCCTTGAGTGGTTACGGCTACATCGGGGTGATGTGCAAATGGGCGGGCAGTAACTAACAGGCGGGCGCTGGCTTGCGTCTTCATGAAGTAGACCAGCAACCTCTGCCTGTGAGACTGCAGTTGCCAATCAAAAGGGAAAAGAGCGCTGAGGCGCTCTTTTTTGTTGCTACTGAAGGGGCCGAATCTACAACTTCACATACTCATATTCGAGAGCCAGCGCATTGATGCCGCGATCAGGTGGTGCTATCCAGCCGGCCATTTTTCCCGGTTCGGTGACGCGGTGCATCAGGCTTTTGACGAAGGTGATGTCTGCTGGCGTTGGTAACCACTGGTCTTTTTTGGCTTCAAACTCGGCCTGGCTGATCGGTGTGCCGGTTGGGTCGGTTTGCACGCCCGCCCATGAGCCGACGCTGCGGCGAAAACGCGTGGACGGCAGCGCGAATACGAAGTCGATGCCGGCACGTTTGATGCCCATGTTCCATCGCGTCACGCCGATATTGCAGTCCTTGACGTATTCCAGCCGCGTGATTTCGTTCATGCCGTTGCGCGTTGAGATCATCTGGCTGGTCATGCCGCCAATATTCCGGGGGCTAGCGTCGGGCACCTGAATACTCATGCCGGTGTCCAGCTCAATATGATCTGCAAACTTCGCCTCATCGGGTCGGCCTTTGATGCCATTGCTGAAGTAGTTGGCGGCATTGCTCGACGATTCAGAGCCGAACAGATCGAGCGACGACGTGAACCAGAAGTTCATGAATTTCTGGATCGTCGGCAGGTCAATCACACCCGCATTGCGCAGCGTGGCGGGGTCATTGGTGTCAAGCTCTTTCATCACCTCCAGCGTGCGCTTGATGACGCGGCCAATGCCGGTCTCACCAACAAACATGTGATGCGCTTCTTCGGTCAGCATGAAGCGTGTGGTGCGCGCCAACGGGTCAAACGCGCTTTCGGCAAAACTCTTCAGCTGGAACTTGCCATCACGGTCGGTGAAGTAGGTGAACATGAAAAAGCTCAGCCAGTTGTCCATCGGCTCATTGAAGGTACCCAAAATGCGCGGCTTGTCGGCATCACCGCTGTGACGCATCAACAGTTCTTCCGCTTCCTCACGGCCATCACGGCCGAAGTGCGCGTGCAA
>JANPFZ010000246.1:0-5875 GCA_031423655.1 Polaromonas sp. | reverse complement strand
CATGATTTTTTGGTTCACCGCGACATACGCGCTGTCGGACAGCTCAATGCCGATGTGCGCAATCGGGCTGCCCAACGGGCCCATGGAGAAGGGCACGACATACATGGTGCGGCCAGCCATACAGCCGTCGAACAGCGCTTTCTCACTGGAAGTGCCTGTTTGTAATTTCTCGCGCATCTGCGCAGGCGCCATCCAGTTGTTGGTCGGGCCGGCTTCATCTTTTTTCGCGGAACAGATATAGGTGCGGTCTTCAACGCGGGCCACGTCGCTCGGATCGCTCAAGGCCAGAAAGCTGTTCGGCCGCTTGGCTTCATTCAGTTTTCTGAAGGTACCAGCATCGACCAGTTGTTGACAAAGTCGTTGGTACTCTGCGTCGCTGCCGTCACACCAGTACACGGCGTCTGGCTTGCACAGGGCGACCATGTCTGCCACCCAGGCGATCAGTTTTGCATTTTTCACATAGCTGGGGTTGTTGAGCTCAAGCCCTTGCATGGCGGGATGGTTCATCGAAAAACTCCTAGGTTAAAAAGCGCACTTTCGACAACCGTCCGGTCCCGCTAGGGGTTGCGTCAGGGGCACAGACGGTAAAGCGCCGGGGGCCTGACAGGGAGACGGTTGTCGGAAAGGTACTTTGAAGCCTCTCAAATCGGGCGCCAGAAGTCGGCAGGACACCAGAGCGAAATCGCATCAGACAAGTCCGGGTTGGCGGGGGAGTTGCAGCGGATAGCTGCGAGTACGAGGAGAAAAGCAGTGGGTGGTGTGCTTTTCCCAAGGTCCACGGGTCGGCCAGAAACCCTATTTTAAGAACATCGACCGAGGGTTACCTGACAGTTACGGCTAAAGGTTATGCAAAGCCCGCATGGGGTTATGCGTTATGCAATCCGAAGCGAGACAAAAGCAGAGACTTTGCTATCGTTCGTTAGATTGCATGGGGTCAGGTCGTTGACTTCTGACACGCAATTTCTATAAAGGACCAATCCATGCGCAGACGCGAGCTGGTGAAAACTACGGTCAGCGCAGTCACTGGGTTGCTGGGGGCAAGCGTCTTGCCAGGGCATGCGCAGAGCCTAGCGGCCGTCGGCAAGAAGGCTTTGGTGGGCGCCGCCAGCGATTTAAAGTTTGCGTTGACTGAACTGGTCGCGCAGCTCGAAAAGAACACGCCTCATCGATTTACGCTGAATCTGGGTTCATCTGGTAATTTTGCACAACAGATCCGGCAAGGATTACCCGTCGAGCTGTACCTTTCAGCAGATGAAGACTACGTTTTTCAGCTGGCAGATGCAGGCCTTACGAAGGACAGGGGCAGCCTTTATGCCATTGGCCGCATCGCGTTGTATGTACCCAAGGGATCCCAGATCACGCTTGATCCCGAGTTACGTGGCTTGCGAGAGAGCTGGTCGAGCGTGACGAAGTTTTCTATCGCCAATCCCGAGCATGCGCCATACGGCAAAGCGGCCTCCCAAGCGCTTCAAAACCTTGGGCTGTGGGACATGGTTCAATCCAAACTGGTGCTGGGCGAGAACATTTCGCAAGCCACACAATTTGTCTCGACAGGCGCAGCACAAGCGGGAATCACTGCGCTTTCGCTGGCGTTGGCGCAGGACGTGGCAGCTCTCGGCGATCATGTATTGCTCCCAGCCAGCGTGCATTTACCGCTGCGCCAAAGGATGGTGCTGACAAAAAATGCCGGTCCGTCAGCGGTAGCCCTTTACGACTATCTGCAGACGACCGGGGCCAAGGCAATCCTTCGGAAGTATGGGTTTGTCGGGAGCTAGACGACTTTCCCTGACAATCCACCGCATGGATTGGCAAGCTGCCCGCGTTTCCCTACTTCTGGCTGTGTGTACGGCGGCATTGCTGTTGCCGATGGGCGTCTGGCTGGCGCGCTGGCTTGCCACCACGGCCTGGCGTGGTCGGCCGGTCATTGAGGCGCTGTTGATGCTGCCGCTGCTGCTGCCGCCCACCGTGATCGGGTTTTATCTGCTTATCACGCTCGGCCAGGGGTCGGTGGTGGGCAGCTGGCTGGCGCGCACGCTCAATCTGCGCCTGGTTTTCAGCTTCGAGGGGCTGCTGCTGGCCAGTGTGCTGGTGAACCTGCCCTTCATGGTGCAGCCGCTGCAGCGCGCTTTTGCCGCTATCCCGCTCAGCCTGCGCGAAGCCGCCTGGGTTTGCGGCTTGAGCCCCTGGCGCGCCTTCTGGAAGATCGAGTTGCCCTTGGCGTGGCCCGGTTTGCTCGCCGGTGTGGCGCTGACGATGGCGCACACGCTGGGCGAATTTGGCGTGGTGCTGATGGTCGGCGGCAGCATCGCCGGCGAGACCAAAACCCTGTCGATCGCCATTTATGACCGCGTGCAGGCCTTTGACATGGCATCGGCGCATGTCATGGCGCTGGCGCTGGTGGGGGCGTCGCTGCTGGCGCTGGCCTTTGTTTTCGCCTTTGACAAGGCCAGGCCGCTACAGGAACGATAGCGCCTTGCGCACGTAATCATTGGGCATGCTGCATGTTTCACTTAAAAATAGCGGTCCGGTCCGGCTCAACGCCGAGTTCACCAGCGAACCGGGCGAACTGCTGGCGCTGGTCGGCCCGTCAGGCAGCGGCAAGACCAGCGTGCTGCGGGCCATTGCCGGGCTTTTAAGAAGCCCTGGGCTTGAAGGCTGCGTGCGGGTAGGGCAAAGCTCGAAAGACCCGGAACACCCGGAAAAATTGGCGCAGGTTTGGTTCGACAGCGCGCGCGGCATTCATCTCACGCCGCAGCAGCGCCGCGTCGGGCTGGTCTTTCAGCACTACGCCTTGTTTCCGCACTTGACTGCTACTGAAAACGTAGCGCTCGCGGCAGGTAATGACTGGGCGACAGAGCAATTTGACTCGTTGTTCGAGCGCATGGGCCTGGCCGGGCTGCAACACCGCCGCCCGGCCCAGTTGTCCGGCGGCCAGCAGCAGCGCGTGGCGCTGGCGCGGGCACTGGCGCGTGAGCCGCAGGTATTGCTGCTCGACGAACCCTTTTCCGCCGTCGATGCGCCCACGCGCCAGACCCTGTACCGCGAACTCGCCGCGCTGCGCCAGCGCATTGCGATTCCGATGGTGCTGGTCACACACGACCTGAATGAGGCGCGCAGGCTGGCCGACCGGGTGGTGATTCTGGACGCCGGTGAATCACTGCAAGTCGGCCCGCCAGCCAGGGTGTTTGCCAGCCCGCGCAACGCCCGCGTGGCCGAGCTGGTGGGTATTCAGAATCATTTTCAGGGCCAGTTTTTTTCAAGCCATGAAGCTGGCGGTTTGGGTCGCATTGCATGGCACGACCCGGCACTGGAGGAGGGCGAGCCGATCAGCTTGCAGGTGATCGACAAAGGCCGGCTGGAAGACGGCGCCGACGTGTCCTGGGTCCTCGCCGGTGAGTTGCTCGACGTGACGACCGCATCATTGCAGTCGCCGCCTGCGGTCAACACCGTCGAATGCACGGTGCTGGAAGTGCTGCCGCTGGGCGAAATCAGCCTGTGTACCGTCGCACCGATTCAACTGCCGCATCAGCGCGTGGCGCTGAATCTATCGACCGCCTTGTTGCGGCAACTGGCAGTGCAGCCGGGAACCACGCTGTACCTGCACATTCCGCCTGAGGCGGTGCACATCATGCCGGTGCGGCAGGGGTGAGGGTATTGCGGTCAGAACCAATTAAATCCTGGACGTAGGCGACTACCTGGTCCAGAGTAGCGGCGCTTAGCAGGCTGCTGAAATATTGGTCGGCAAATCAGGTCTTGCTATCCGCGTGAGCGGGATTTCTTGGGACTGATTTCGCAATTTGGAAATCGAGCTCCTTTTAGGCTAATTTCCGATGGATTTGAGGCCGTGTTTCATCGTTTACTTGCCTTTACGGCGTCTGCAGACGGATTTGTTCCAAGGTGCGCATACGCGTGAGGTTGTAGGCCGCCATCGTCAGCACGAATAACTGGTCAACCCTCTTCAAACCACGCACCATGACCTGACGAATCGGACCAATGAATTTGGCCCAGCCAAATCCCTGTTCGATGAGCTTGCGCTTTTGCTGTGAGATGACATAACCATCACTGTTCGCAATGTGTTCAGGCACCGCTGACTTGCGGTTACTGGTGTTCTGCGCCACATGGGCCAGCACCTTCATGTCCGTCAACGCCTCAATGAACTCTGCTGCGTCATAGCCCTTGTCCGCTCCCAGCGTGATTTGAGCCTTCTCATCTGCAACCTGTTTGGAATCTGCAATCATTACCTTGGCCGCTTCGCGCTCGGCATAGCCATCGGCTGTGGTGACCACGGCACTGGCAATCAGGCCATGGCGGTTGTCGCTCAGGGTGTGACCCATAAAGCGCAACTCACTGGCGGTGTTGCCCTTTCGGTACAGCCGTGCATCAGCATCGGTGGTGGATTCGTGGGTGTCGTTGCTGCGGCTCTGGCCTTTGAAGTTCCCCGTGTCATCGTCGCTGCCGTCTTTGCGCGCGAAACTCTTGTGGCCGGCCCAGGCTTGAATCAGTGTGCCGTCCACGCTGAAGTGCTCGCCCGAGAGCCAGTCGTTCTTGCTGGCAATGGCCAGCACTTCGTTGAATAGCTCGATGACTGCGTCGTGCTCAATCAGGCGCTCGCGGTTCTTGGTAAAGACCGTGGGCACCCAGACCGTGTCGTCCATGGACAGGCCTATGAACCAACGAAACAGCAGGTTGTATTGGGTCTGCTCCATCAGCATTCGCTCCGAGCGGATGCTGTAGAAGATTTGCAGGAGCATGGCGCGCAGCAGTTTCTCTGGTGCGATGCTGGGACGCCCACCCTTGATGTCGGCGGCATACATGCCCGAGAGCAGGGGCTCAATGTTCTTCAATGCCTGGTTGACCATTTTGCGGACTGGGCGCAACGGATGGTTGTGCGGAACGAAGTCGTCCAGACGACGCATAGTGAACAAACTCTCGGTGAAGGTGTCGGCTCCGCGCATGGTCTGGGTGGGGTGGCTAGCAATATTGCTTTATCTGTAACGATTGGAAGGGCACAGAGGTAGACCTTGGGGCGAGGTATTTCAGCAGCCTGCTAGATCGACTGTCTACGGGTATCGGATCAGGTTCCGAAATGCTTCTAGTCAAGCAACTACAAGCCATATCTTAAGTTGCTCAGCAGTGTTTCGGATTAACGGTAGAGGGCGCGCACTGAGCCTGCAGAAGTTAAAGACGGAACGGTAAGTTTGGGCGAGCGAAGGAGTTGGATCCCTCGATTTCGAGCCATGGTGTAACAAAACCAGGGTCAAGCAAAACCAGTTCCAAAGTTACTATTTCCTACAGGGTAAGGTATTTTGCAAGGTGCAACACCTAACCTCAATTCGAGCGTGCTTTAACGCCCTGGGCATGTCCCTGCGATGACGCTTTCCCCGTGCTTCTGCCGCGCAGACTCCTTGTTCAAAGCAGCGGCCATTAGGTTTCAGTGCCCCTGGACCAGTCTGATTGCAAGACATCTGATTTTTCATTGAATACACTAGCCGGATGGGACGACGGAGACACATCACGCATGGCTACAACCGATGGAAGACAAAGCCAGGGGGTTGTCTTCCCTGGATTATTTTTTTTGTAGGCGTGCTGATGTTGTTCTACTTTTAGCGCTTTGGTCTTTGATCGGGATTTTGCTTTTGCTGCTGGTATGGTTTAGATCGACGCCGTGCAGCTCCGAAACTGCGATGGTTAGGCGGGTGCTAGCATTTGCACTGGCATTTGGGCAGGCCTTTCAAAATAAGGCATTTGGGTCACACAAAGCATTTGGGCATTTAGGTCTGGTCTTGCAAAACAACATCTTCATTTTCCCCGGCTCCAGCATAGACCTGCAGTTTGCCTGATCGAAGCATACAACCCGAACCCAGCTTACCGAAAG
>JANPFZ010000245.1:0-5656 GCA_031423655.1 Polaromonas sp. | reverse complement strand
TCGGCATATTGCCGGTGTGCGAAACGGCCCTGGGCGTGGTCAACCTGCGCGAGATCGCCGCCGCGTCCCCGCGCATCCACTATGCGCTGCTGGGTGCAGAGGACCTGGCCGCAGACCTGATGGCCGAGCGCAGCCGCGAGGCCGTGGAACTCGACTACGCACGACGCCGCTTTGTGCTGGAGTGCCGGGCTGCGGGCATTGAGCCTATCGATGCGCCTTACACCTTCACCGATGCAGAAGGTGCAGCCCAGGAGGCGCGGTACGCGCGCAGGCTGGGCTACCGCGCCAAAAGCGTCGTTTGTCCGGAGCACGCCGCAGCGATTCTTGCGGCCCTGATCCCGAGCGACGCGCAGAAGGACCAGGCGCGGCGGACAGTGGAAGCTTTCGAAGCCGCTCGCGCGTACGGCCAAGACCGCGCACTGGTCGATGGCCTCTGGGTCGAGGTGCCAACCTACCTGAATGCGAAGCGATTGCTTGCGCAGCCTTAAACGGTGGTCAGAAGACGCGCATCCCGCAGTCAACCGGACACGCCGAGATAATCAGCCCTGTTTTCCTCCTTCTCCAGATGGGCAAGGAGCCGTGCAGATGAATCAACAGGAATCATCCGGCAAGCTGAGTAGTTGCTGAAAGAAAATAACCCTCCAGCCCAATCAATGCTTGCGTAAGAAGCTATTAAAATAATAGCAAATAATTCAGGCTGCAGTCTTCACCGTCTGCCCAGGTTTCGTCAGCGCCAGCAGCAAACCCGCTGCGCAGCAGAGCATTGCGACGCCTTGCGTCAGCCCGAGCGGCTCCTGATGCACGACGGCGCCGACGATCATTGCAACCACCGGCACCATCACGGACGACAATGCGGCAACGTTGACGGGCAGCGCGCGAACGATTGAAAACCAAAGCACGTTACCAAGGGCCATCGGCATCAGCCCGATGTAGGTGATGACGGCGATAGTGGGCCAGGCGGGCATGAACAACATGCCGTCGCCGAAGTAGAGGGCGGCTGCGCTGATCGGCACGCTGGCCACCAGCAGTTGCCAGCCGGTGTGAACCAGCGGCGGGGCTTCGATGGGTCGGCGCTTGAGCATCAAGGTGCCGATGGCCCAGCCTAATGCGGCGAGCAAACCGAGTGCAAAGCCCAGCGGCGCTCTGGCGTATGCGGCTGCGCCTCTAGCCATCAACAGGCCCACGCCAATGCCGCCGAGCGCGACGGCCAGGCCCAGGCGCTGGCTCGGGCGCTCGCCCCATACCGCCCACGCAACCAACGTCACCCAGAGCGGCATCGTGAAACCCAGAAGAGCTGCCTGACCGGACGGAATCAGTACGGCGGCGAAGGTGCTGGCGATGTTCCAGATGACGAGATACACCAGCGCCGCGCCCACCAGGGTGGGCCAGCTTGTGCGTGGTATCGAGAGCGGCAAGCCGCGAAGCGCAGCGATGGCAAGCAGGCTGATTCCGGCTAAGGTGACGGAGACAGCGCGAAAAGTCCACACTGAAACTTCTCGCACAGCGTAGGGGAACAGCACCCAGGTGGTGCCCCACACCAGCGTCAGCACGATGACAAGCGGTAGCGCAGACTTCAGTGATGAACGATGGGGCATGGAATAGTTTTGGGTGCGATGCTGCGCCTTTGAGGGCTGCCGTGGTTGAAAAAACAAGCTTTGGTTTTAATGCCGCCGATGTGGGTGCGATTCGACTTCAATATACAAATAGGCCTATAGCCCATGTAATAATTGCACTAGCAGCTATTAAAGTAATAGCGAGACGATGCATGCGCCATGCCGGGCGTCAGTCTTCGGGCTCCAGCTTGCGCGGTGGTTTGGGCCGTGGCGGCTGGCTGGTGTGAATCATCATCGTGGCTTTTTCCATGTTGCCAGCCAGCAAGTCGGGCACGGCTTTCAGGCAGCGGTGTATGCATTCTTCAATTGCCGCGCGATGTTCTTGTGACGGCTTTTTCAGCACCCAATTGATCACCTCGGCCTTCACGCCCGGGTGGCCGACGCCCAGGCGCAGCCGCCAGTAGTCGGGCGATGCAACCTGCGCGTGAATGTCGCGCAGGCCGTTGTGACCGGCATGGCTGCCGCCGAACTTGAGCTTGACCTGTCCTGGCACGACGTCGAGTTCATCGTGCGCGACCAGAATTTCTTCTGGCGCGATCTTGAAGAATCGCGCCAGCGCTGCGACTGACTTGCCTGAAAGATTCATGAAGGTGAGCGGCTTGAGAAGCCAGACGATTTGCCCGTTGATGCTGAGCCGTGCGAGCTGGCCATGGTAATTTTTATCCAGCGCGAGCGGGGCCTTCAGCTCGTGCGACAACGCATCGATCCACCAGAAGCCGGCGTTGTGGCGAGTCGCTTCGTATTCAGGGCCGGGGTTGCCCAGGCCGACAAACAGTTTGATCATGACGGTGTGGATGGAAAGACGGCATTCGCGATGAGAGCGCAGCCCTGGCGCAGATTATCAACCGGGTAATTTCATAAAATCAGCGCGCAAGAAAAACGGCCTTTACCCTTCTGATAGGTAAAGGCCGCAGACCTTTTCAGGTCGATGCTGCGAGGTGAATATTACTTCTTGGCAGCAGGCTTGGCCGGCGCTTTGGCAGCGGTTTTGGCGGCAGGTGCAGCGGCGGTTTTGGCCGCTGGCTTGCCACCTTTGGCGCCGGCTTTGGCGTCTTTTGCATCTGCAGGGGCTGCAGCGCCGTCAGCAGGAGCGGCTTCGACTTCTTCGACGATGGCAGACACCGATACCAGTACCGGGTTGTCCTGGCCTTTGGCAACAAACTTCACGCCTTTTGGCAGCTTGATGTCTTTGAGATGTAGCGGGCTGCCCTTTTTCAAAGCGCTCAGGTCGATGTCGATAGACTCGGGCACGTCGGCAGGGAAGCACGAAATCGTCAGCTCGGTCAGCACGTGGTTGACCAGGCAATTTTCGGCCTTGACCGCTGGAGACTCTTCCTCGCCGCTGTAGTGCAAAGGCACTTTCATCGTCAGGCGGGTACGCGCTTCAACACGCTGGAAGTCAATGTGCAGAACTTGTTGCTTGTACGGGTGCATTTGCAGATCGCGCAGCAAAACTTTTTGCTCTTTGCCGCCGAGCTCCATTTCAAGAATGGAGGCGTGGAATGCTTCTTTTTTGATGGCGTGCCACAAGGCGTTGTGATCAAGCTCGATCAAAATGGGTTCACCGGTGCCACCGTAAACAATACCGGGCGTGCGGCCCGTGATGCGGAGACGGCGGCTCGCACCCGTACCCTGCATGGCGCGCTCAAAAGCGACGAATTTCATAAATTACTCCTTGAAGAAGTGGGCCGCGACCAGCTCACTCCGGGTTAACAAGGTCGTCTTCATTGAAAACGAAGACAACCACCTTTTTGCTTCAGATCAAAACAGATTGTCCTGGTCCGAAAACAAACTCATAACCGACTCTCCCTTGGCGATGCGCTGAATCGTCTCGGCGATCAGCGGTGCCACGGAAAGCTGGCGAATTTTTTTGCAACGCTGTGCGTTCGGGCTCAGCGGAATCGTGTTGGTAATGACTACTTCATCAAGCGCTTCGCCCTGAATGATGCGGTCAATGGCCGGACCCGAAAAAATCGGGTGTGTGCAATAGGCATAGACCTTTTTGGCGCCGCGCTCTTTCAGCACTTCAGCAGCTTTGAGCAGCGTGCCGGCGGTGTCGATCATGTCGTCCATGATGACGCAGTTGCGGCCTTCGATATCACCGATCACATGCATGACTTCAGACACATTGGCCTTGGGCCGACGCTTGTCGATGATGGCCATGTCGCAGCCGAGCTGTTTGGCCAGCGCACGCGCACGCACCACGCCGCCAACGTCGGGCGACACGACCATCAGGTCAGTGTAATTTTTCAAGCGCAGGTCGCCCAGCAACACGGGTGAGGCGTAAATGTTGTCGACCGGAATGTCGAAAAATCCCTGAATCTGGTCGGCATGCAGGTCCATCGTCAAAACGCGCGAGACGCCGACGGCCTGCAGCATGTTAGCGACTACCTTGGCGGTGATGGGCACGCGGGCAGAACGCGGCCGACGATCTTGCCGCGCATAACCGAAGTAGGGAATGACAGCGGAAATGCGCTCGGCCGATGCGCGTTTGAGCGCATCGACCATGATGAGCAGTTCCATCAGGTTGTCGTTGGTCGGCGCGCAGGTGGACTGGACTACGAAAACATCGCGGGCACGCACGTTCTGCTGAATTTCGACCGTGACCTCACCGTCAGAAAAGCGGCCCACATGCGCTGCGCCAAGGGAAATACCGAGATGATCGGCAATTTCAAGGGCCATGCTCGGATTGGCATTGCCGGTGAAAACCATGAAATCGGGGTGTTGCGTTTGCATATGAGGCTCAGCTGAAATCGAACTGGAACGTGGCTGAAATTTCTAATAGTGCAAGCTGCGCACAGGGCGACGGAGGCATGCTAAAACGTATCTGGAAAGACGGCCGGAGCGGCTCGACTTTGCATGCGTTTCCCAAAACGCATGACCCGCAAGCGGGCCAGTCATCAGATCCGTACCCCTGCACGCGGGTCTGATCTGAACCAGGCCAACTTCGGCGAAACGGGCGCTTGCCCGAATCTGCCTCTAGCGAACCTGAAAATTTGGCAGGGGTGGAAGGAGTCGAACCTGCGAATGCCGGAATCAAAATCCGGTGCCTTAACCAACTTGGCGACACCCCTACACGGGACAGCTGTTGTTGCCAACAACCGACCGATCAATCATCTATTTCTAAAACTGTCTCAAAAATTGTCCAATTCGTTCCCACCGGAACGTAAACCCAGCCTAGCATTTTACCAACCGACCAAAGGATGCATTTCAAGGCTGCTGCACTTGCGGATTAGCCAACCGCCCGGGGCGCTGGGCAAATCTGCATCGTGCGGCAGCTGTGCAAACACGGCACTTCCAGAACCAGTCATTCTTCCGCAAAGTTGCTGAGCAGCGAGCCAATCAAGCGATTGACCGATCTGCGGACACATCCTCAGAGCGACCGGCTGCAAGTCGTTTTGACCGAATTCCATCAATGAACTCTTGTCACCGTTTGCATTTGCAGCAAAGCCTTGGATTGTAGCAGTCCCGGAGTTGCGTCTTAGCTCTGGCGCGGTAAAAATGTCTTGAGTAGACACGCCTGAGGGCGGTTTGACGACCACAAAAGCAGCGTTGGCCAAAGAGATGGGTGTGATTTTTTCGCCAACGCCTTCAACCCAGGCATGACCTCCGGAAAGGAAAAACGGCACATCTGCGCCCAGTGAAAGCGCCAGTTTCTGCAGCGCATCGGGCGCCAAAAAGACGCCCCACAGACGCTGAAGCGCAAGCAGGCAACTGGCCGCATCAGACGACCCACCGCCCATGCCCGCCTGCGACGGAATGCGTTTGTTCAGCCCGATATGAACGCCCTGCGACGTACCGCATGCTTTTTGTAGCGCTCTGGCCGCGCGCACGGTCAGGTCTTCAGCGGGCAGCTGGTCGTGGTTGGCCGACTGCAGCGGGTCACCGTCTGTCAGGTCTTCGCGGGTGATTTGCCCGTCATTGCGCAATTCAAAATGCAGCATGTCGCACCAGTCGATTAGCATGAAGACGGACTGAATCAGGTGATATCCGTCGGGCCTGCGCCCTGTGATGTGCAGAAAAAGATTGAGCTTGGCGGGCGC
>JANPFZ010000244.1:0-2267 GCA_031423655.1 Polaromonas sp. | reverse complement strand
AGTACCTTGCGCATGCTGACTGTCAAAGATATCAACCAATACTACGGCGGCTCCCACATCCTGCGCGATGTGAGTCTTGACGCGCACCTCGGCAAGATCACCGTACTTCTCGGCCGCAACGGCGTCGGCAAAACGACGCTGATCAAATCGCTGATGGGCCTCATCCCCATCAAAACTGGCAGCATTGAATTTGACGGCAAGGCGATTCACAAGGCCACGCCCTACGAACGCGCCCGCGCCGGCATCGGCTTCGTGCCGCAGGGCCGCGAGATTTTTGCGCGGCTGACGGTTGAAGAAAATCTGCGCATGGGCCTGGCCAGCAAAAGCGCTTCGACGCCGATTCCGCCTGAGCTGTATGAACTGTTCCCGGTGCTCAAACAAATGCTGCACCGGCGCGGCGGCGACCTCTCGGGTGGGCAACAGCAGCAGCTGGCGATTGCGCGTGCGCTGGCGGCAAAACCCAAGCTGCTGATCCTCGACGAGCCCACCGAAGGCATTCAGCCGAGCATCATCAAGGACATCGGCCGCGTCATACGCATGCTGGCCGATCGGGGAGACATGGCGATCGTGCTGGTCGAGCAGTACTACGACTTCGCTGCCGAGCTGGCCGATGATTACCTGGTGATGGAACGCGGCGAATTCATCGCGCGCGGCATCGGAAAAAACATGGAAGCCGACGGCGTGCGGCGGATCGTGGCGATCTGATCTACAGGCTGCGTGCATCGACGCAGCGGTCGGGAAGGCTGATAGCGGCTGGCGGGAGCTGCGCAGATGCTATAACAATAATAGCTGCTGGCGCACGTAATACATGGGCTACAGGCCTGAAACCCTCATAAATACAGCTCAACAGCCGGAAAAACGGCCGAATCGGTCACCCCAGTTCACCTTTCAAAAAATGCGCGGCAGCCGGCGGCAACGGACCGCCAAAAAAATCTGCGGTCGGCAGGTCGGCCATCAGCCTTCCGTGCTCCAGATAAATCACGCGGCTGGCCAGGCGTTTGACCTGACCGAGGTTGTGGCTGCTGAAGATCAGCGTCATGCCGGCGTCGGAAAACTCGGCCATCAAGCGCTCGACTTCGCGCTTGGCCGTTGGGTCCAGACTGGATGTTGGTTCGTCGAGCAACAGCACCTGCGGCTTGAGCGCCCACGCGCGTGCCAGCGCCACACGCTGCTGCTGGCCGCCTGAAAGCGCCTTGGCATTGCGCGGCGCCAGTTCTGCCAGCCCGACGCGGGCCAGCGCCTGCAGCGCATCGGCCCTGGCCTGCCGCCACGACACACCCTTCAGCCACAGGCCCAGCGCGGTGTTGTTTTGCACGCTGGCACGCAGCAGATACGGGCGCTGAAACAGCATTGCCTGGCGCGCGTTTGCATCCTGCTCAATGTGACCTTTCAGGGGCTCAATCAGTCCGTGAAGGCAGCGCAGCAGCGTGCTTTTGCCGCTGCCGTTGGCACCCACCAGCGCCAGCCGGTCGCCCGCCTGAATACGCAGCGTGCAAGCCGTCAATGCCGCAATCGGGCCGAACGAAACGCTGACCGAATCGAGCTTGAAGAGTTGCGTCATGGCCGTGCCTCATGAGTCGCCATGCCGGAAGGCAGCAGAACGGCTGCATTGGGCAGGTGGTCGTCCAGCCGTTCGCGCCAGCGCCGCAGCAGTGCAATCACCATGTTGAGCAGCAGCACCACGGCCAGCAACACGATGCCGAGGGCCAGAGCCAGCGGCAAATCGCCCTTGCTGGTTTCCAGCGCAATCGAGGTCGTCATCACGCGCGTGAACCCATCGATATTGCCGCCCACCACCATCACCGCACCGACTTCCGAGATCGCGCGGCCGAAAGCGGCGATCAACACCGTCAGCAGCGCATAGCGCTCGTCGGCCAGCAAAATCAGGCTGCGCAAAAAGCGCCCCGCGCCCAGCGATTCGAACTGCTCGCCATGCCTGCGGTCGGCATCTTCAATGGTCTGCCGCACCAGCGCCGCGACCACCGGCAGCACCAGGATGCTTTGCGCCAGCACCATGGCCTTGAACGAAAACAGCCAGCCCAGAAAGCCGAGCGGCCCGCTGCGCGACAGCAGCAGGTACACCACCAGCCCGACCACGACCGACGGTAGCGCCAGCGCGGTGTTGAGCAGGGCCAGAATCACGCCGCGGCCGCGAAAGCGCGACACACCCAGCCACGCACCCAGCAGCAGGCCGGCACTGCAGGCGATCAGACAGGCACAGGCACTGACCGCGAGCGAGCGGGCGACGATCGCTTGCAGCGTGGGAT
>JANPFZ010000243.1:0-5708 GCA_031423655.1 Polaromonas sp. | reverse complement strand
CTGGGGCACGTTGGTGTTCATGTCGATCAAGCCGGTTTTCTCCTGCTCGCCACCTTCGGTCGCGCCTTTGACCACCGCAGGATGCGCGCCGGGCTGGTGCCACTTGGTGCTCATGTCGAGCAGGTTGACGAAGAAATCGTTGGTCAGTGCGCCGGGCTGCTTGGTGAAGACGCCGTGCTGTGACTGCCCGAAGTTTGCGTTCAGTGCGCGCATGCCACCGACCAGCACCGTCATCTCCGGGGCCGTCAGCGTCATCAGGTTGGCCCGGTCCACCAGCAGTTCGGCCGCCGATTCCTGGTGTCCCTTGCGCAGGTAGTTACGGAATCCGTCTGAAGTTGGCTCCAGTACCGCGAACGAGTCCACATCGGTCTGCTCTTGCGAAGCATCGGTACGCCCGGGCGAGAAGGGAACCTTCACCTCAACCCCGCCTTTCTTGGCTGCTGCCTCAACGGCTGCGACGCCGCCCAGCACGATCAGGTCAGCCAGCGAGATTTTTTTACCGCCCGACTGGGCCGCATTGAAGTCTTTCTGAACCGCTTCCAGTTTCTCAAGCACCTTAGCCAGTTCGGCCGGCTGATTCACTTCCCAGAACTTTTGCGGTGCCAGCCGAATGCGCGCTCCGTTGGCTCCACCGCGCTTGTCGCTGCCGCGGAAGGTTGCCGCCGACGCCCAGGCCGTCGTGACCAGTTGCGAAATGGACAGGCCGGATGCAAGAACCTTGGCCTTCAGCGCAGCGATGTCCTGTTCGCCAACCAGTGCATGGTCCACTGCCGGGACCGGGTCTTGCCAGAGCAGTTCTTCCTTCGGAACCAGCGGGCCCAGATAACGCGATACCGGGCCCATGTCGCGGTGGGTCAGCTTGTACCAGGCGCGAGCGTAGGTGTCGGCGAATTCCTGTGGGTTCTTGTGAAAGCGCCTGGAAATTTTCTCGTAGGCTGGGTCCATCCGCAGTGACAGGTCGGTAGTCGCCATGAACGGCGCATGCCGCTTCGATGGGTCGTGCGCATCCGGCACGGTGCCCGCGCCAGCGCCGTTCTTCGGCTTCCACTGGTGCGCGCCGGCAGGGCTTTTCGTCAGCTCCCACTCAAAGCCGAACAGGGTGTCGAAGTAGCTGTTGTCCCACTTGGTGGGGGTGGGTGTCCATGCGCCTTCCAGGCCGCTGGTGATGGTGTTGACGCCCTTGCCATTGCCAAGACTGTTGATCCAGCCAAAGCCTTGCTCCTCGATTGCAGCGCCTTCGGGCTCGGGTCCGACGTATTTTTCGGGGTCAGCCGCGCCGTGGGTTTTGCCGAAGGTGTGGCCACCGGCACAAAGAGCCACGGTTTCCTCGTCGTTCATCGCCATGCGGGCAAACGTTTCGCGGATATCGCGCGCCGCAGCGATGGGGTCCGGGTTGCCGTTGGGGCCTTGCGGGTTGACATAGATCAGGCCCATCTGGACGGCACCCAGCGGCTGCTCAAGTTGACGGTCGCCGGTGTAGCGCTCATCGCCAAGCCAGGTGTCTTCGCGGCCCCAATAAATGTCCTCGCCTGGCTCCCAGACATCTTCGCGGCCACCGGCAAAACCGAAGGTCTTGAAGCCCATCGAATCCATCGCGACAGTGCCGGTCAGAATGATCAGATCGGCCCAGGAGATTTTCCGGCCGTACTTCTGCTTGATCGGCCAGAGCAGTCGGCGCGCCTTGTCCAGGTTGCCGTTGTCGGGCCAGCTATTGAGGGGCGCAAATCGCTGCGTGCCGAAGCCGGAGCCACCGCGACCATCGGCGATTCGGTAGGTACCTGCGCTGTGCCAGGCCATGCGGACGAAGAACGGGCCGTAGTGGCCATAGTCTGCTGGCCACCAGTCCTGCGAATCGGTCATCAGCGCGTGCAGGTCTTTGACGACCGCGTGCAGGTCAAGGCTTTTGAATTCCTCGGCGTAGTTGAAGTCCTTGCCCATCGGGTCAGACTTTTCGGAGTGCTGGTGCAAGGTCTTCAAGCTCAGCTGATTGGGCCACCAGTCTGCGTTTGTCCTGTTCCCGGCGACCGTAGGTTTGAGAGCGTTACCAGGGAACGGGCATTTCATTTCATTTGACACGATGATCTCCTTGAGTTGGATGGGACGGCTTAACCGATGGAGTCTAGTCCTGTGCTGACGATAGGACGAATCAATCTTTCTAATGATATCGATAGCGTAGTGTTATGGCTTCGTTCGGTCAAACCCTGCTGCCTGCGCGGACAGTTGCTGGCCAATGAGAGGCATTTTGATTTCAACTATCCTCGGCTATCTCAGCTATTTTCAGGATACATCGTGACCGATTTCACTGACAGCAACGCCAACAATTCCAAGAATTCCAGCAAGGATTACGACCAGGGTCTTGTCACCCGCAAACAGGTCATGGGCGAAGATTTCGTCGCCAATGCGCTGGGCAACGCCACCGAATTCACCGCACCGATCCAGCACTACATCACGCGCAATGCCTGGGGCGACACCTGGCAGCGGCCGGGGCTGGACTTGAAGACGCGCAGCCTGATCACGGTGGCGATGCTGACAGCGCTGGGCAAGCAGCAGGAGCTCAAAGGCCATGTGCGCGGCGCGCTGAACAATGGCGCAACGAAAGAAGAAATTCAGGAAGTGCTGCTGCACGCCAGCATCTATTGCGGCCTGCCGGCAGCGGTCGATGCATTTCGCAGTGCGGCTGAAGTAATCGATGGGCCCAAGAAGGGCTGAACAAGCTATTTCTTAAGTGGTTTAAGCCTGCAGCCCATGAAATACCCGCGTAGACAGCTATTTAAATGATAGCGTCTGGCATGGCAATCGGTAGCCACCGACGCAGGCGCATGCGCAAACCGACCGGCTGCATCGTAAAAGCCAGGTGCTCTTTGGCTTCCCGGCCATCGGGTGTGGCGACGTTTTCAATCTCGAAGTTGCCCAGCAGCACGGCGATGGCCATCTTTATCTCCAGCAGCGCCAGGTAGCGCCCCGGGCAAATGCGCGGGCCGGCGCCAAAAGGCATTGAAATGCGTTTGGCGGCGTTGGCCATGGCGCCCGGTCCATCAACGCTGGCCAGCCAGCGCTCGGGCTCGAAGGAAGTGGCGCGCGGCAAATGGCTGTCGCTCACACTGTCGCTGCGCATGATGTTTTGAATAATGACGCCGGCCGGCACCCGCACGTCGCCGATCGTGATGTCGTGCACGGCTTGCAGCGGAATAATGGGCGCCACGGGTTTGAGGCGCATGGTTTCGTGGGCGCAGGCTTCCACGTAGAAGAGCCGCGCCATCTCGTCGAGCGTGGGGCTTGTCGGGTCACGCACCACGCGGCGAACTTCCTCCACAGCGCGGGCCAGCGCCTCGGGGTGCAACCACAGCAAGTGAATCATCCAGGCCAGCGTGTTGGCAGTGGTGTCTTCGCCGGCCAGCAGCATCGTCAGCACGTTGCCCGCGACCTGCGCGTCGTCGATGCCGCTCTCGGGCAGATCAGCTGCCGCAATCATGGCTTCGAGCAGGTTGCGCGGGTGTTGCCGTAGCATCGGGTCGGCCTGCATGCGGGCTCTGGCCTGCTGGACGAAACCGGCCACGGCCGCATTCACCTCTGCAATGCTGCGCTCAAGCTGACGGTCAGCCGAAGAGCGAAAAAACCGCCAGGTCGCCACCGGAGACAGGATTCGCTTGAACAGCGTGGGGAAGATTTTGTCGAGGTGCTGCTGGATCACATGGCCGTTTGATTCCAGCGTGTTGACCTCGGCGCCAAAGGCCAGCCCGGCGATGGTGTCGACCGTGTAGCGCATCAGGTCGGCTTGCAGGTCGATGTCCTCGCCTGCCAAAGCGGCGCGGTGCCAGCGCCCCACCAGGCGCCCGGCGACCGTCTGCAGCGCCGGGAAGTAGCTTTTGACATGCGCCGGGTCAAACCCCGCCATCACCATGCGCCGCTGGCGCTGCCAGACCTCACCGTTGGCACCGAATACGCCAATCGGCAATTGCATCTCCAGCCAGATTTCTTCGAGGCGCGAGGTGCGCTTGAAACCTGCAGGCCGATCCCGCAAAATCGCAGCAATGAGTTGATGGTCAGCGACCGCCAGCAGTCTTCGATTACCAATCTGCAATTTAAACAGCGGGCCGAATTCAAGGCGCCACCGCTCGAGCTGCTGGTGAAAGCGGTTGACGTCGAGCTGCAGTGCATTGCCCAGCCACGGGATGCCGCGCGGACCGGGCAGCTGGTCGTAGCTGCGCAGCGTTCGTGGTGACGCGGCTTGAGTTGCGTTCACTGGGCTTGATTCCATTGCATGTCTCCCGGGGTGATGCACAGGCCTATTCAGCTTCAGACCTGTCCCAGCTTATTCCCGGCGCTTCCGCATGGCAAGGGTTCCCGGCGGTCCGACTCAAACAAATAAGGGCTGTAGCCCACGTAATACATGCATTAGTAGCTATTAAGATAATAGCAATTTGGTTGGACGGTCATTTACCCGCCATCAACCCGTCATCAGCCCGCCATCAGCCCGCCATCAGCCCGCCATCAGCCGGTGTACCAGGTCTGCGGTGGTTGAAGCCTTGTATTTGCGCATCAGCCGTGCCCGATAAATCTCCACCGTGCGATGGCTGATGACCAGCGCCCGGCCGATCTCCTTAGAGGTGAGGCCGCCCATCAGGTGCGCGGCCACTTCGCGTTCACGCGCGGTGAGTTCGGCCGTCACCGGGCGGCGCGAACTCAGGTCTTCAAAGGTCCAGATTCCCGACTCATGGGGGGCGCTGCGGTTCAGCGCGCGGCCGGTGACATGGCACCAGAAGGTCTCGCCCTTGTTGCGGCCATCGGCGCGCTTCATGATGCGGTCGTCGGCGTAAATGCCCTTGGCGTTCAGGATAGGAATCATGCGGGCGCCTATGCGCTCGTATTCGGCCACGCTGGGGTACAGCACCAGAAAAGACTGGCCGACCAGCTGCTCGCGCGAGGCGCCGAACATGTCGCACAAATGCTGGTTGCAGTCCACAATCGAGCGGTTACGCGACAGCACCAGACCGACCGGCGCCATCTCGAAAGCCAGCTGGTAATTTATGCTTCCCGCCGCATCCCGCACCACATCCATTGAATTGGCCTTTACGAAAAACTACGTAGTTCAATGGGTAGTATCGTAACGAGTCAAGTGTTGTCCGACTGCCAAAAACTACCAGGAGACTTTTTGTGAAGAAACTTTTTCCCTCTGCTGCAGAGGCGATCAAAGGCATTGTCAAAGACGGCCAATTGATGGCGGTCGGCGGCTTCGGCCTGTGCGGAATTCCCGAAGCGCTGATTGATGCGGTCAAGGACAGCGGCGTCAAAAATCTGACCATCATTTCCAACAACGCCGGTGTGGACGGTTTCGGTCTGGGCAAACTGCTGGAGACGCGGCAGGTCAAGAAAATGATTTCCAGCTACGTCGGCGAGAACAAGGAATTCGAGCGCCAGTATCTGGCCGGTGAGCTGGAGCTTGAGTTCACCCCGCAAGGTACGCTGGCTGAAAAGCTGCGCGCCGGCGGTGCCGGCATTCCGGCGTTTTTTACCAAGACCGGTGTTGGCACTCTGGTGGCCGACGGCAAGGAATTGCGCCAATTCGATGGCGAGACCTATGTCATGGAACGCTCGCTGGTGCCCGATGTGTCGCTGGTCAAGGCCTGGCGCGCGGACCGTTCGGGCAACCTGCAGTTTCGCCTGACGGCTCGCAACTTCAACCCCGCCGTTGCCATGGCCGGCAAGGT
>JANPFZ010000242.1:0-16554 GCA_031423655.1 Polaromonas sp. | reverse complement strand
GATGCGTGCCTTCGCCGAGCAGCCAGACATCGGTGTCGCCCAGCACCGGCCCGAAGCGGTAGGGGTCTTCCAGCCAGTCGGTCTGGTGATGCTCCCACTGCACTTGCAGGCCGTAAGTCGCCGTTGCCGGCAGCGTCACCTGTCCCTCGAAAAATCCATCGCCATGGCGTTTGTCGAGCGTGCCGATCGGGTGCCGCGTGCTGGCGTCAAGCACCTCCACCCTCGTGGCGCCGGGCAGAAACACCCGGATCGACACGCCACCCGCCTGCGCATGCGGCCCCAGCACTGAAAACGGGTCGCCATGGCGGGCGCTGCAAATCAGTTCGATATCGTGCGGGTTGAGCATGACGCTGTCAGATGAATTTACACAAGTAGCCGCTCAGCGCGTGGCGGGCGTGATGTTCCAGATCTGGCTGGCGTATTCGCATATGGTCCGGTCGGCTGAGAACACGCCCATACCCGCCACGTTGGCAATGACCCGCTCGCACCACTGCGCCGGCTGGCGGTACAGCGCGTCGACGCGCAACTGGGTGGCCACAGACGATTCGGAGTCGGCCAGCAGCAGATAGTGATCGCCGCCCCAGAGCAACGAGTCCACCAAGGCGCGGTAACGCCCGGGCTCGTCGGGAGAGAACTGGCCGCCAGCGATGGCGTCGAGTACGCTTTTAAGCGCTGGCAGGCTTTCGTAGTAACGCATCGGCTGGTAGCCGCTTTGCCGCAGGGCGTGCACTTCGGGCGTTTTCAGGCCGAAGATAAAAATGTTGTCATCGCCCACGTTCTGGCGAATCTCGATGTTGGCGCCGTCGTCGGTGCCGATGGTGAGCGCGCCATTGAGTGCCAGCTTCATGTTGCCGGTGCCCGAGGCTTCGGTGCCGGCGGTGGAAATCTGCTCCGACAAATCGGCGCCTGGCATGATGACTTCGGCCACCGACACGCCATAGTTGGGCACAAAAACCAGCTTGAGCTTGTCGTCTATACGCGAGTCGTTATTGATGACGTTACCAACGTCGTGAATCAGATGAATGATGGATTTCGCGGTGTGGTACGACGAGGCCGCCTTGCCCGCAAAGATCACGGTCCGGGGCACCCAGCCGGCGTCCGGGTTCGCCAGAATGGCCTGGTAGCGGGTGACCACGTGCAGCAGGTTGAGCAGTTGGCGCTTGTATTCATGGATGCGTTTGACTTGTACATCGAAGAGGCTGTCCGGGCTGACGACGATCCCGGTGGTGCGCTCGATATAAGCTGCCAGCCGCGCCTTGTTCGCATGCTTGATGGCCATGAACTGGCTCTGGAAGTCGGCGTCAAGGCGGTGCTCGTCCAGCCGCTTAAGCTGGTCCAGCTCAAGCCGCCAGCGCTTGCCCAGCGTGTTGTCGAGCAGCGCCGACAGGCCGGGGTTGGCCTGCGCCAGCCAGCGTCGGGGCGTGACGCCATTGGTCATGTTAGTGAAGCGGTCCGGCCACAGGTCGGCGAAGTCGGCAAAAATCGTCTCCACCAGCAAATCGGAATGCAGTGCCGATACACCATTGACCTTGTGGCTGCCCACCACCGACAGATGCGCCATGCGGATCCGGCGCTCGCCATGCTCGTCAATCAGCGACAGGCGCGCCAGATAGGCGTTGTCACCCGGACGGTGGCGTGCCGCCAGCTCCAGAAACTCTTTGTTGATGCGGAAAATGATTTCCAGGTGGCGCGGCAGTACATGCTGGATCAGGCTGACCGGCCAGGTTTCCAGCGCCTCGGGCATCAGCGTGTGGTTGGTGTAAGAGAAGGTCTTGCAGCACAGCTGCCAGGCCTTTGCCCATGGCATGCCATATTCGTCGCACAGCAGGCGCATCAGCTCGGCGACGCCGATAGCTGGGTGGGTGTCGTTCAGGTGAATCGCGACCTGATCGGCCAGGTTGTCAAGATTCGGGTGTTCGTCCAGGTGCCGCTTGACCAGGTCCTGAATCGACGCGGCGACGAAAAAGTATTCCTGCTTGAGCCGCAGTTCGCGGCCGGCCGGAGTACTGTCGTTGGGGTAGAGCACCCACGAGATGTTTTCAAATTCATTTTTGGTGGTGGCGGCACGGGCGTAGTCGCCGGTGTTGAATGCGCTCAGGTCGATGTGGGCGGGTGCCACGGCTTTCCACAGGCGCAGGGTACTGACGAGTGGCGTGCCGTGGCCGGGCACCACCATGTCGTAGGCCTTCGCACCCACTTCACCCGCATGGCGCCAGAACGCGGTGCCATCGACATGCTCGACCCAGCCGCCAAAACGAACTGGATAGTTAATGCCGGCACGCGGAAATTCCCACGGCGTGCCGTCCTGCAGCCACGGGTCGGGGTACTCGACCTGCGAGCCTTGCTGGATGTCCTGCGCAAACATGCCGTACTCATAGCGGATGCCATAGCCAAACGACGGCAGACCCAGCGTCGCCATCGAGTCCAGGAAGCAGGCCGCCAGGCGGCCCAGGCCGCCGTTGCCAAGGGCGGCGTCGGGTTCGCGGTCGGCCACGTCTTCGAGGGTCTGGGCATGCTGCAGCAGGCCCTGCGCCGCGCCGCTGGTCAGACTCAAAGCGGCCAGCGCGTTGGACAGGGTGCGGCCCATCAGGAATTCCATCGACAGGTACACCACCCGGCGGGCTTTCTGCGCGCGTTGCTGCGCCTGGGTTTCGACCCAGCGCTGGGACAGTTGCTGGCGCGCCACCTGGGCGACAGCCTGCATCAGGTCGGTCGGGGTGGCATCTTCGGACGCGACGCCGACGGTGCTGAGCAGATGCTCTTCAATTTGAGCCGCCAGGGCATGTTTGGCGATCGGTGGGTTCAAGTTCACGGAAGAATCCTTTGCAAGGCAGCAGACATGTCAGGGCGGCAGCAAGGACCGGGCCACTCCCACAAAAGCCGGTTGATTCTCGCATGGGGTTGAGGGGGCAAACAGCGGTGCACCACACCGTGCAGGCCCGGTATTAAGATGGTGCAGCCCTTTCCCAACCGTTTGTGTCACGGAAAAAAAATGAAACCCAACGAACTTGCACAAAGCCTTGATTTGCCCAAACGCGCCATTGCGCTGGTGCTGGCAGGGGGCCGGGGCAGCCGCCTGATGAATCTCACGGACAGCCGCGCCAAGCCGGCCGTCTATTTCGGGGGTAAGTTTCGCATTGTGGATTTCGCGCTTTCAAATTGCCTGAATTCGGGTATCCGGCGCATAGGTGTCGTCACCCAGTACAAATCGCACAGCCTGTTGCGGCATCTGCAGCGCGGCTGGGCGTTTCTGAAAAGTGAAATGAACGAGTTTGTGGACCTGATGCCGGCGCAGCAGCGAAGTGGCGATGAGAGCTGGTACCGGGGTACGGCCGACGCAGTGCTGCAGAATCGCGACATTCTCGAGAGTTATGGCGCTGACTACATCGTGGTGCTGGCCGGCGACCACATCTACAAAATGAATTACGCGCTGATGCTGGCCGACCATGTGGCTAAGGGACGTGACTGCACGGTGGCCTGTATTGCCGTGCCGCGCATGGAAGCCAGTGCCTTTGGCGTGATGGCCGTGGACGAGCACAGCATGGTGACCGAATTTCTGGAAAAGCCCGCCGACCCGCCCGCCATGCCGGGCAAGGACGACATGTCGCTGGCCAGCATGGGCATTTATATTTTCAATAGCGAGTACCTTTACAGGGAGCTGGTGCGCGACATTGCCGACCCGAATTCGAGCCATGACTTTGGCAAGGACATCATTCCCCACGCGGTTCGAAATGGCGACGTGGCAGCACATCCGTTCGCCCTCAGCTGCGTGCCGGCCAGTACGGTGGCCGAGCCATACTGGCGCGACGTGGGAACCATTGACGCCTACTGGGATGCCAATATTGACCTCACCGCAACCGACCCCGAACTCAATCTGTATGACCGGCAGTGGCCGGTCTGGACCTACCAGGCGCAATTGCCGCCAGCCAAGTTCGTGCACAACCAGGAGGACCGGCGCGGCATGGCGATCGAGTCCGTGGTCTCTGGTGGCTGCATTGTCTCGGGCCATGTGTTTCATTCGGTGCTGTTTTCCAGCGTCCGGGTCCATTCCTATGCCAAGGTCAACTGGTCGGTGCTGTTGCCTGAGGTTCACGTGGGCCGTGGCGCCAGCCTGAACCGTGTCGTGGTGGACCGCGGCTGCAGCATCCCCGATGGCATGGTGATCGGCGAAGACGAGGCATTGGATCGCCAGCGTTTTCATCGCAGCCCGAACGGCATCACGCTGGTGACGGCCGCCATGCTGGCCAACATTGCTGCATGAAAGTCCTGCACGCGGCTGCCGAGGTTTTTCCGCTCGTCAAGACCGGCGGGCTGGCCGATGTGGTGGGCGCGCTGCCTGAGGCGCTCATCGCGCAAGGGGCCGATGTCCGGCTGGTGCTGCCCGGTCTGCCCGCCATTTTGAACGGGGTTGAGCGTCAGAAGCTGGTGTGCGAGTTGGGCGCTGTTTTCGGGGCCGGTCGGGCCACCTTGCGGCTGGGCCGGCTGGCTCACAACGGGGTGGCTGCCTACGTCATTGATGCGCCTTACCTGTACCAGCGCAAAGGCAATCCCTATCTCGCCGCAGATGGCCGCGAGTGGCCAGACAACCTCCAGCGTTTTGCGCTGCTGGGCTGGGTGGCGGCCCACCTGGCCGCCGGCGAACTCGACGCCCACTGGACGCCTGACGTATTGCATGCCCATGACTGGCATGCAGCTATGGCCTGTGCCTATGCGGCGTGCCACCCCGGCACAGCTGCTGCCACGATTTACACGATTCACAACCTGGCCTACCAGGGACTGTTTGCCGAAGGCGACTTTCATTTACTCGGCCTGCCGTCCGGCCTGATGGTGCCGGACGGCCTTGAATTTCATGGCCAGCTTTCATTCATGAAAGCCGGCTTGAAGTACGCCCATCGGGTGACCACCGTAAGCCCGACCTACGCGCATGAAATCGCGACCGAGCCCTTTGGCTGCGGTCTGGATGGCGTGATTCGGGCACGTGGTGCGCAGGTCTCGGGTATTTTGAATGGGGTCGATGGCGCGGTCTGGAATCCGGCCAGCGATGCCTTGATTGCCGCTACTTATTCCGACACCGCATTGGACGGCAAGCTGCGTTGCAAGGCGGCATTGCAGCGTGAGCTCGGGCTGGCGGAGGACGCCAGCGCCCCCCTGTTTGCGGTGGTGAGCCGGCTGACCTCGCAAAAAGGACTGGATCTGGTGCTTGAGGCCTTGCCTGCCATGCTTCAAGGCCCTGCGGCCGGTGGTGCCCAGCTCGCGGTCCAGGGCAAGGGTGAGCCGGCGCTGGAAGCCGCGCTGGTGGCCGCCGCGCTTGCGCATCCGGGCCGTGTCGCGGCCCGTCTGGTCTATGACGAGCGGCTGGCCCATCGCATGATGGCCGGCGCGGATGCAATGCTGGTGCCGTCCCGGTTCGAGCCCTGCGGACTGACCCAGCTGTATGCGCTGCGCTACGGAACGGTGCCAGTGGTCCGGCGTGTCGGCGGACTGGCCGATACCGTGGTGGATGCCGACCCGCTGGCGACTAAGAACGACCAGGCCACGGGTTTCATGTTTGGTCCGGAGACTTCTGCGGCGCTGGCGCAGGCGCTGGATCAGGCCGTCAAAGCCTGGCGCCAGCCGGCACTCTGGCGCCAACTGATGCGGCGCGGCATGTCACAAAACTTCTCATGGGATGCATCGGCCAGCCAGTACATGGCGCTGTATCGAACGGTCATTGATGTAGGCGGTAGCGCCGCTTTGGCCTGAGCCTCCCGGCGCCCTGTTTAGAATTCCGTTTCAGTACTTGTGCCACATCCCACACTCTGGCAAGGCCTTGTCAGGGACACTTTAGAAAGAGTACCCATGCAAATTGCAGCATCGATTTTCAAGGCTTACGACATTCGCGGTATGGTGCCGTCCACCATCAACGAAGAGGTGGCTGAAGCGCTGGGCAAGGCCTTTGGCACGACGGCTCTGGCGCTGGGTGAGAAAACGGTAGCGGTCGGGCGTGACGGCCGCTTGAGCGGCCCGTCGCTGGCGGCTGCCTTGATGCGCGGCCTGGCTGCAGCGGGCGTCGATGTCATTGATGTCGGCATGGTCACCACGCCCATGCTTTATTTTGCGGCCAATCGGTCTGCTGCGTCGCTGGCCAATTCGGGCATTCAGGTCACCGGCAGCCACAACCCGAAAGACTACAACGGCTTCAAGATGGTGCTGGCGGGTCGCGCGATTTATGGCGACGACATTCAGGCGCTTAAAAACATGATGACGGCTGAGGCGTGGATGCTGCCCGCGCAGGCCGGAAGCATCAAACCTGTCAATGTTGAAAAAGACTACCGCGAGCGCATCGTCTCCGGCATCAAGCTGGCGCGGCCGATGAAAATCGTGATTGATTCCGGCAACGGCATTGCAGGCGCGTCGGCACCGGCCATTTTTCGCGCGCTGGGCTGTGAGGTAACCGAACTTTTCAGCGAGGTCGATGGCGATTTTCCGAATCACCACCCCGATCCAAGCAAGCCGGAAAACCTGCGCGATTTGATCAAAGCGTTGCAGACCGGTGATGCCGAACTGGGCCTGGCTTTCGACGGCGACGGCGACCGTCTGGGCATCGTCACCAAAGACGGGCAGAACATCTTCCCCGACCGGCAGATGATGCTGTTTGCCCGCGATGTGCTGGCCCGGAGGCCGGGCGGCACGATCCTGTTTGACGTCAAGTGCTCGCAGCGCCTGGCCCCCGAGATCGAAGCGGCCGGTGGCGTGGCATTGATGTACAAAACCGGCCATTCGCTGATCAAGGCGAAGATGAAGGAAGTCGATTCGCCGCTGGGCGGCGAGATGAGCGGGCATATCTTCTTCAAGGAGCGCTGGTACGGTTTCGACGACGGCACCTACGCCGGTGCCCGCCTGCTGGAGATTTTGAGTCGTTCGCCCGATGCGGGTGTGGTACTCAACGGCCTGCCGACCAGCTTCAGCACGCCCGAGTTGAATGTGGCGTGCAAAGAGGGTGAGCCGCATACCGTGGTTGAGGCGCTGATCAAATCGGCCCACTTCCCGGCGCCCGCGAAGATTTCGACAATAGATGGTGTGCGTGTCGACTGGCCCGACGGTTTCGGTTTGATTCGCGCCTCCAACACGACGCCCGTGCTGGTGCTGCGTTTCGAAGGGCACACCCAGGCCGCGCTGCACCGCATCGAGGCCGACATGCTGGCCTTGCTGCGCAGCGTGAAGCCCGATGCAAAAATTGCGGCGGCGGCGCATTGATTTTTAGCCGCTGTAATTACAGCAACCGCAGTTGCGCAAAGCGCCCAAAAAAGAAGCTGCGGTGACTCACCCAAAAATTCATTTCCTTGCGGTCCTCTGCGTTCGCAGCACCTCTGCGGTAAAAGGCTCCCGCCTTGCATGCGTCTGAGCGCCTACCCATGAAGATTCTGCTAGTCAAACTGTCGTCGCTCGGCGATGTCGTACACACCCTTCCGGTGGTGCAGGACATCACCCGGGCCCTGCCCGATGCAAAGATCGACTGGGTGGTCGAAAAATCATTTGCGCCGCTGCTGCAACCCTTGCTGCTTCCTGGCGGAGGCCTGCGCCGGGTTATCGCCTGTGAGCTGCGGCGCTGGCGCAAGGCGCCGCTGTCGGCCATGCTGCGCGGACAGTGGGGGAGTTTCAAATCTGAACTCCAGGTCGATGCCTACGACGCTGTCATCGACCTGCAGGGCTTGAGCAAATCGGCGCTGGTTGCGCGGCTGGCGCGGCTGGCGCCGGGTGGCAAGCGCTACGCCATGGCAAATCAGACCGATGGGTCGAGCTTTGAAGCTCCTTCGCGCTGGGTCGCCGATGTGGCGATTCGCATGGAGCCGCATAGCCATGCGATCAACCGGGGCCGCGAACTGGCGGCGCAGGCACTCGGCTACATCTTCGAACCCGCGCCTGATTTTGGATTAAATACGGCTGCAGCCCTTGTAAAACGTGCGCAAGAAGCTCCTGAAAACATAGCAGACGAATGGCGTCCCAGCCGCGTCGCTTTGGTACACGGAAGTTCCCGCGCCGACAAGCAATGGCCGGCAGACAACTGGATCGAGTTGGGGCTACGCCTGAATGATGCCGGTTTTGAAGTGCTGTTGCCGCATGGCTCGGTCAGCGAATATTCGACCGCTCACGCCATCGCCCGGCCACTGAACCAGTCCGACGAGGCCACGCCCGGCGCCCGCGTGCTGTCCGTGTTGTCACTCGACGCGCTCACGCGCGAACTGGCGGGCTGCGCGGGTGTGATTGGCGTTGACAGCGGCATCAGCCACATCGCGGTGGCGCTCGGCTTGCCGCATGTGCAGATCTACAACTTCGA
This sequence comes from Polaromonas sp., assembly GCA_031423655.1. Classification (GTDB taxonomy): domain Bacteria; phylum Pseudomonadota; class Gammaproteobacteria; order Burkholderiales; family Burkholderiaceae_C; genus Polaromonas. The sequence goes on along the minus strand of JANPFZ010000242.1, from coordinate 8,237 downwards.
CACCGCCTGGCGTACCGGCCCGCTCGAAGCCGCGCCGCAGACGGTTGGCGTCGCACCCATCCAGCGGCAGTTCAGCGTGTTTGCGCATCCGTTCCCCGAGGTCGATGCTGTGTGGCAGGCGTGGCTGGCTTGCGGCGTGCAAGCGGATAGGGACACGGGCATGGATTTGGACATGGATTCAGGCGGGGATGACGACTCAGCCGCTGCTGCTCGAGTGGGCTCGCATGCCGCTGGGTTGATAGCCGCAATGTCGGCCGCCATGTTGGCCGCCAGGCGCGCCAGCTCAGACTTCCCCGACACGCTACCCACCGCCCCATGAGCTCGTTGGCTCTGTGGGTCTACGGACGGGTAATGACGGCTCTGCAACCCTTGCTGCGCCGCAAGCTGGCGCGCCGCGCGCTGCAGGAAGCCGGCTATGCAGAATGCGTTGAAGAGCGTTTTGGCCTTTATATCCAGCCGTCAGAAAAAGTGTCTGAACTGCTTTGGGTACATGCCGTGTCGCTGGGCGAAACACGCACTGCGGCGGTGCTGCTGACGGCCTTGCGCGCGCAGCAGCCGGGTCTGCGAATTTTGCTGACTCACGGCACCGCCACCGGCCGCGCAGAAGGTTCTAGCCTGCTGCGGCCGGGTGACGTGCAGATATGGCAACCGTGGGACAGCCCCGCCGCAGTGGCCCGGTTTTTGGATCACTTCAAGCCCCGCCTCGGCCTTCTGATGGAAACCGAAGTCTGGCCTTGCAAGGTGGCCGCTGCCCGCGCGCGCGGCGTGCCGCTGGTGCTGGTCAATGCACGGCTGTCTGATCAATCGTTGCGGCGCGCCTTGCGTGCGGCGACTATTGCATTGCCCGCATTCGGCGCGCTTTCAGCGGTGTATGCCCAAACCGACGACGATGCGCAGCGATTGCTGGCCCTGGGTGCGGCGGTCAAGGGCGTTTTCGGCAACCTCAAGTTCGACGCCACGCCTGATGCCAGTCAGCATTCATGCGGCAGGGCCTGGCGATCCGCTGGCAAGCTGCCGGTGGTGATGTTCGCCAGCTCCCGCGTCGGGGAAGAAGGTGAATTCCTAAAGCAAATAGTGCCTCTAGCCCCGGTAATACTTGCGCAAGTAGCTACCGATTTAGTAGCAACTGATGCGACCGAAGTTGTCGTACAAAGGCGCGTCAAACCGCTCATCGTGCCGCGCCATCCACAGCGTTTCAATGAAGTGCAAGTGCTGGCCGAGTCACAGGGCCTCAGCGTTTCACGCCGCTCCAGCTGGCCCGCGGCCGGCCCGTTTGAAAGCAGCGAAGCGCTGCGGGCCGATGTCTGGCTGGGTGATTCACTGGGCGAGATGGCGCTGTACTACGCCCTCAGTGATGTGGCCTTGTTAGGTGGCAGCTTCGTCCCGCTAGGCGGCCAGAATTTAATTGAAGCCGCTGCCTGCGGCTGCCCGGTCGTGATGGGTCCGCACACCTTCAATTTTCTGGACGCCGCCGAGCTGGCCGAGGCCGAAGGTGCGGCGCTGCGCGTGGCTGACATGGGTGAGGGTGTGCAGGCGGCTTTGCGGCTGGTCAATGACTCACCCGCCCAAGCGAAAGCGGCGCGTGCCGGGCTGGCGTTCGCGGCGCGCAGTCGGGGGGCGACGGAACGGACACTGGCCGCTCTGCAGGCGTACTTGTAGCGCCGTCTTCATGGGCAGACTTGCGCGCCAGCCCGATCACGCGAATCAGCCCGCAGCAACAGCATTTGTCCTTGCAGTGAACGCATGCTGGTATTTCTCGTCAAGTTTGCTAATATTTGTTGTCAGTATGTTCTGACTCAACCGGGAGACTCGAATGAAACTCATCATTGCTGCCATCGCCCTTGCCACGACGTCACTGGCTTTTGCAAATAGCTGCCCGATGCAGATGAAAGAGATCGACGCCAAAATTTCAAGCAACCCCCAGCTGTCAGCCGCCGACATGGGCAAGGTCAAAACGCTGCGAGCCGACGGCGAAGCGTTCCATAAAGCGGGCAAACACGCCGAATCCGAAAAAGCCCTGGGCGATGCCAAGAAGTTGCTGGGGATATAGCTCGATGCTAGCGTCGGCAAGCGGTTTGTAGCCTTTGGGTGATTTTGGCGACTGCTGACGTTCGGCGTTTGTTGGCAAGCCGCAGGGTAAAAAACTCACGGTGGCTTGACGTGTGAGCGCAGCGGCGGTTCCCTACAAGAAGACTCGAACCCAGGTCACGGGTATTTCGCCATCTCACAGGTCTACACCGGCCGGCGCATCCGGAACAACTGCTCCGGACCCACGCTGAAATAGTCAGCCGACCCGCCGCCGCGCAAGATATGACCGGCTGCGGCGGTGTCGTAGATGCCGTCCTTTAACAAGGACTGCGCAATATGCACGGCCACGACTTCACCCAACACCAGCCACGTCGGGACTTGCTCGCCATCTGCGCCTTGCAGTTGAATAATCTGCGTGAGCTTGCATTCAAAAGAAACCGGGCTCTCGCTGACGCGTGGTGCTGAAATCACGCGGGACGGGGCCGCCGTCAATCCTGCCAATTCAAATTCGTTGACATCGGGCGGCACGGGCGCACAGGTCTGGTTCATGGCTTCGGCCAGCGCCCGCGTGGTCAGGTTCCAGGTGAACTCAGCGGTTTGCTCAATATTGCGGACGGTATCTTTGTAGCCAATGCTGGCAAAGCCGACGATGGGCGGCGTGTAGTTGAATGCGTTGAAAAAACTGTAGGGCGCCAGATTGAGCCCGCCGGCCGGATTGCGCGACGAGATCCAGCCGATTGGGCGCGGCCCGACGATGGCATTGAAAGGGTCATGCGGCAGGCCGTGGCCTTGGCGCGGTTCGTAAAAATGGATGGCGTCTGGCATGAGGGGGTTGGTCGTTAAAAGGAGTGCCGCAGGTCTGCCGGTGCGATGGCGGTAGATGCGGGTCTGCGGGAAATTTTCAGATCCGCTCGTCCCATCATAAAAGGCCGGGCACAGGCCGGGACGCGCCGAATAAGTCGGTTGCGGCGCGCGACTTCCCATTCCAGGCCGGGAGGCGTTCGGGGCAGTGGCAGCCCCCAATTTGAATAGCGCGCACCGTTCGATTCCTATTGTCGAGTTGCCTGATGCGTTCGTAGCACTCAAGACGCTGCTGTTCGGGCAACAGCAGGAACTTCCCCAAACCTGGTTTGAATCGAAGAAGAGTGAGCGCTTTTGGCGGGGTGCATGCTTGTCGAACGCAGCCGACATCCCTAAAAGTGGGTAGGGCACAACAGCAAATTGTGTCTTCCGGGGCCAATTCGTAAGCATAAAAACAACATAAGGTAAGTGGTCACTGTCGAATATGGCCCTGAATAATGTAATTTAACAAAATAACGCTAAAAAATAAGTTCCGCTGTAAAACATTTATTTACTTAATACGTTTTTGCTTACAACTGGGTGGTGATAGCCTTCAGCCATGCCAAGGTTGTAACAGCAGCGATTGAACGGTGAGGCGGACCCCGCAACCGCAACACATCAGCCCTCGACAGCTGCTTTTGCAGACCTTGAGGTTCACCCCAACTTATGGAATGCGAACTGAAATGAGCTCTCAAGCCGCAATGGCCGTCTCTCCCCAGAGCAGCAAAAGCAATAAACCGCGTCCTTCCGAAGCCCTGCTCTCCGGTGACACGCTGGTGTATGTGACCTTGATCCTGTTGACGTGGCTGACCTGGCGCGTCAGCCGCAGGGGCTATTTTGGCGCTGGTGATGACGTGGGCTACTGGCTGGGCGTTGCGGGAGGCGTCATGATGCTGCTTCTTTTCACCTATCCGCTACGAAAACACTTCCGGTTTGCCAGAAACTGGGGCCGGGTTAAGTGGTGGTTCTGGGTTCACATGTGCCTGGGGGTCGGCGGGCCTTTGCTCATCTTGCTGCATTCCACCTTTCAGGTCAGATCGCTCAACTCGGCCGTCGCGCTTTACAGCATGTTGATTGTTGCGCTTAGCGGCGTGGTGGGACGGTTCCTCTACGCCCGCATTAACCGCGGAATGCATGGCGAGCAGACCACATTGCGGGATTTGGAGTCACGGGCCGGCCTGCATCAACGGGAGGCTCGCTCGCGCCTGAGCTTCGCGCCAGCGGTAGAACTGCATCTGAAAGAGTTTGCTGACGGCGAGATGACTGCGCGGCCCAGTTTTCCGACTTGCCTGCGCAGGGTTTTTTGGCTGCCTGTGAAGCAATGGATGGCGTACCGGACGTGTACTGCGGACGTTCGGGAACCGCTGCGTGATCTGGCCATGCAGACCGGCTGGGATGGAAACAGCGTGGCCAAGCGCGAGCGGCTGGCACGAAAGCTGATTCGCCGCTACCTGAAGTCGGTCGTTCGCGTAGCGCAGTACACCGCCTACGAACGCCTGTTCTCGCTGTGGCATGTCGCGCACGTGCCCTTCGTTTACTTGTTGATCATCAGTGCAATCGTGCATGTCGTTGCCGTTCACGCCTACTGATGGTCGGGGAACAGGTTGCGCCGATGGAAAAACCTTCTCAACATTGGACTTTTTCGTCTGCTTTTTTGTTTCGCAGTCGGTTGCTGGCTGGCCGGCGAAGTGGCCGCTCAGAGCATCGAAAGTATTCTGGCGCCCGGCAAGCTTGTCCAGGCCCATGTGAAATGGGAAAACGATTGCGCGCAGTGTCATGTCAAATTCGACCGCAAGGCGCAAGACGGGCTTTGTATGAGCTGCCACAAGGAAATCGGCTCTGACATGCGTACCCGCGCAGGCTATCACGGACGCAATAAGCCGCAGGCCTGCAACGTTTGCCATACGGATCACAAAGGGCGGAGCGCCCAGATCGTGTTGCTCGACAAAAAGCAGTTCGATCACAACCAGACGGACTACGCGCTTCGCAATAAACACCAGAAGGTCGAGTGCGAAAAGTGCCATGTCGCCGGGAAGAAATATCGGCAAGCGCCGCAAGACTGCAGTGCGTGTCACCGCAAAGATGACGTTCACAAGGGCTCACTGGGACCGAAGTGCGCGGACTGCCATTCGGATGTCGGCTGGAAAGAGACGACCCGCTTTGACCACGACAAGACCCGTTTCTCATTGACCGGCAAACACATTGATGTGAAGTGCAGTGGCTGCCATAAAACCAGTGAGTACCAGGACACGCCTCGAACCTGTATTGGATGCCACCGGAAAGATGATGACCAGAAAGGGCACAAGGGCCAATTTGGCGAAAAATGTGAGAGCTGCCACGACGCCAAGGCCTGGAAGCCGTCCAGCTTTAATCATGACGCGGATACGAAGTACGTGCTTCGGGGAAAGCACAGAACCACAAAATGCACAGACTGCCACAAAGGCAATGTTTACCGTGTCAAGCTGAGCGAGGATTGCTATGCCTGCCACAAAGCGGACGACAAACACAAAGAGTCACTGGGCCGTGACTGCGGAAGCTGCCATAGCGAACGCAGCTGGAAAGAGCCTGCCAAGTTCAATCACGACCAGACCAGCTTTCCGTTACTGGGCAAGCATGTGCAGGCTGATTGCAAGGACTGCCACAAAAGCGCGATGTTCAAGGAAGCTCCCAAGGACTGCTATAGCTGCCACAAGAAAGAAGACAAGCACGAGGGCACGCTGGGCAAGTCTTGCGCTGATTGCCACAGCGAGCGCGACTGGAATGCGACTGCGGGCCGCTTCAATCATGACTTGACCAAGTTTCAACTTCGCAACGCGCATGCCGATGTCAAGCTGAAATGCAGCGGCTGCCACAAAGATCTTAAAAGCTATCGCGACACGCCGCTGGACTGCTACAGCTGTCACAAAAAGGATGATAAGCACGAAGGCCAACAGGGAAAACAGTGCGAACAGTGTCACAGCGACCGCTCGTGGAAAGTCGACAAGTTTGATCACAACCTGAGCCGTTTTCCTTTGACGGGACGTCATAACGCTGTGGTGTGCAAGGACTGCCACAAAAACGCCCTGTTCAGGGACACGCCGCGCGACTGCTTTTCGTGCCACAAAAAAGAAGACAAACACAAGCTCAAGTTTGGGGAACGCTGCGAGAGCTGCCACAACACCCGCGCCTGGTCTATCTGGGAGTTTGACCACGCCAAACGGGCCAAATATCCACTCGATGGTGCGCACAAAAAGGTGAAGTGCGAAAGCTGCCACAAGCAGGAAGCGCCAAAGGGAAAAGACTCGGCACCTGTGGGTACGAACTGCGTGGCATGCCATCGGTCAGACGATGTACATGATGGCCAATTCGGCATGCGTTGTGAAACGTGTCACCAGACTGACCACTGGAAAAAAATAAAAGGACGCATCGGCTTGTCGTCGTCATCATCCGGGGAGATGACGGCGGCAAACATGACGATGTTCGGGGAGAGTAGCCACTTCATGAGGCGGGCTCAGCAGCTTGCGATCCGGGATGTGGAACACAGGAGGGCGCAATGAAGCTCTTGCATAGCGCGCATCGCGCGGGGGTTGCACATTTCTTGCCGTGGATGCTCCGGTATGCACTCGCTTTTTTGTTGGCACTGGTGAGCGTGCAGGCTTTGGCGCAAGCGCCGCTGCGCAACTTTGACCACGTTAAAACCGGTTTTCCGCTGACTGGCGTTCACACGTCGCAGCGTTGTGAGTCGTGTCACATCAATGGCGTGTTCAAAGGCACGCCCAAAGATTGCGCGAGCTGTCATACCAGCGGCCTGCGCATTTCGCGCTCCAATACCGTCAAGCCCGTCAACCATATTCCGACGCAGCTCACTTGCGAAACTTGCCACAACACGCAGTCATTTGTAGGCGCCAGGTTCAATCACGCGGGTGTCGTAGCGGGTTCGTGCGCCACCTGCCACAACGGAAGCACGGCGACCGGAAAGCCTTCAGGGCATATCGTTACCCAGGCTACCTGTGATAGCTGCCACAAGACGACGGGTTGGGCTGGGGCGAAGATAGATCACAGTCTGTTCACAGCGGCGACGAACTGCTCAAGCTGCCACAACGGGACCACAGCTTCGGGCAAGCCGGGTAACCACGTCGCCACCACAGCCAATTGCGGCACCTGCCATAAAACTGCGGCCTGGACTGGTGCCAAGGTCGACCACAGCCTGTTCACGGCGGCGACGAACTGCTCTGGTTGCCACAACGGCACCACAGCATCAGGAAAACCGGGTAATCACCTCGCCACAACGGCCAACTGCGGCTCATGCCATAAAACTGCCGCGTGGACTGGCGCGAAGGTGGACCACAGCACTTTCACCGCAGCAACCAACTGCGGCAATTGCCACAACGGCACAACTGCCACCGGGAAATCTGCCACGCACATCCCTGCAGGCGCTGTTAATTGCATTAGCTGCCACACAACGACAACCTGGAAGCCGTCAAGGTTTAACCACACGCAGACTGTTGTTGCGGGCCAATGCTCCACTTGCCACAGCGGCGCTTACCCCCCGGCTAATGCGAGACCTGTCAACCATATTCCCTATCAAACGCTGTCGGGGGTTGTCGTTACCAACTGCGATAGCTGCCACAAATCGGGCTACGCCGCTTGGACGCCAGCCCGCTTTCACACCAATGTAGTGGTCACCACGCAATGCTCAAGTTGTCATAACGGCAGCTTTCCTCCTGCGACCGGCAAGCCGAATACGCCAATACATTCCGGAGCGACCAATTGCGAGACTTGTCACCGAACCGCGGGTTGGGCGGGCGCGAAGGTCGATCACAGCCTTTTCACGGTGGCCACAAACTGCTCGGGTTGCCACAACGGCACCACGGCTTTAGGAAAGCCCGTCAACCACATCGCCACCACGGCCAATTGTGGAACCTGCCACCGCACGACGGCCTGGGCTGGCGCGAGAGTCGATCACGGCTTGTTCACGGCCGCGACGAACTGCGCCAGTTGCCATAACGGCACGGCGGCCACCGGAAAACCCGCGCGTCACGTTCCGGTTGGGGCTGCCAATTGCATCAGCTGCCACACGACAACGGCGTGGTTGCCGTCCCGGTTCAATCACACCCAGGTTATCGTCGCCAACCAGTGTTCAACCTGTCACAGCGGCGCTTTCCCACCTGCGCACGCCCGGCCGCCCAACCACATTCCTTACCAGACCTTGACCGGCGTGGCAATCGCCAACTGCGATAGCTGCCATAGGGGTGGATTTGCGGCTTGGGGCCCTGCACGGTTCCATGGCAGTGTGTCGGTTGTTGGTCAGTGCGCCGGTTGTCACACCGGCCTGTATCCGCCTGCGCGCGGCAAACCCAACACGCCTGTCCATGCGGGCGTGACGAATT
>JANPFZ010000241.1:0-2386 GCA_031423655.1 Polaromonas sp. | reverse complement strand
CGTAAAGCGCACGGTAAAGTGTCATGGATTCCAGGCTTTCACTGTGCCGGACGGTACCCACCACGTCGTACAGCAGGCCTTTGTAGTGGCGGTAAAGTCCGGGGACGGTTTCAATCAAAGGGGGAAGTTCAGGATTCATCCCACGGATTGTCGTCAAACAAGGCATCGCGACAAATGTATGAGGCAAGTTTTATTGACAAGACTTCGCAAGCGGAGCGGAGACAGCCCAGCGAAACCGGCGCTCCGCTGCTTCCTTGGGTTCGCACGTTGGAGTTAGCTTTTGCATCGCTCGCAAGTTGCCTGCTGCTGTCGCTGGCTATCATGGGCTGGCTGAGTTTTCAACTGGCCGGGCGCGGATTAAATTGGGCTGGCGTCTGCCTGGGTCTGCTCGCGGTGTTTTTGCTGTGGGCGTGCCGGGGTGCGCTGGCGCGGCAAATAGCGGGCACAGGTGGCGTGCTGTTGACGCGCGCTGATGCGCCTGTGCTTTTTGACGCACTGGAGCGGCTGCGCAGGCAACTCAAAGGACCGCGCATTCAGTGCGTTCTGCTTGACACGCAATTTCACATCGGCATTTGCAAGGACCACAGGTTTGGCCGTTTCGGCGGAAAGATGAACTGCCTGACGATTGGTTTGCCGGTGATGCTGGCCCTTGACCGGCGCCGGTTGCTGGCTTTGGTGGCGCATGAATACGCGCGCTTTTACAGTGGCCACGGCCGCCTGACCCAGTGGTTTTACCAAGGCTTGCCACGGCTGCGCTTTCGCGCCTTGTCCGCGCACGACCTGGCCGGGGAGCAGCAGCAAAAAGTCGATGCCGACAGGATTTCGCGCAGGCTGTTGGGGCGCCATGTCACTGCCGCCGCGTTGATCGAACTCACCGTCAAGGCTGAATGGGCCAAGCATGAATTCTGGCCCGGCCATTGGCGCGCAGCGGCTGCCAGCATGCTGCCGGTGGCGCCGTATGAGGCCATGCGTGCGCTTGCCATCATTCCGCCCCATGAGGATTTCGCGCAGGAGTGCCTGCGGCAAGCCCTGGCGCTGTCGGGCGATTCCAAAGAGGGTCTGCTGCTTCGAGGCCGACTCGATGCGTTACGGGCCAAAAGGCAGTTGCCGCTTTGGTCTTCGAGTCAGGCTGTCCATATGCTGGGCGCCAGGGGCAATGAATGGCTGGCCGCTTTTGATCAGCAATGGTGCAGCGACAACACGGCTGAATGGAAATTGCACCGCGCTTATCTCAGCCGCGTCAGGGCGCGCGGGCAGTTTTTGGCGGCGCGTTTCAGGGAATGCTCGGCCGATGAACTGGTTGAAATCGCCGAGCTGATGCTGCGGCTGGATGTGGATGCTGATGTGCGCAGCCTGTATGAGCGCGTGTTGCAACTGGTGCCGGGCCATGCGGGTGCGCTGCGCGGGCTGGTGCAAAGCCTGCCCGATGCCGAGTGGGAACTGAGGCTGGCCTGTGCCAGCACGCTGTTTGACAACAGTGAGGCTCATCGGTGCTGGGCCAGTCGCGCGGCCGTGATGACACTTGAGAAACACGCAGGCGAGCGTAGCGACAACACGGCGCTTGAACTTTGGCATGAACGGCGCGATGCGGCCGAGGAGATGGAGCGCCGGGCGATACGGGAGCTGGCAGAAGCACCGTATTTCGCGTCGATTGAGTCCAGCGATCTCAGGGAATTTGAAAAAGGTGAACTGCTGTCGCGTCTGGCGCGCTGTATGCCCGTGGCCCGGGCGTGGCTGGTGCGCAAACGTCTCGCCGGGTTTGGCAGCCGTCGCTGCTACATCATTTTTCTGCACCTGCCAGGCCTGGCCGAAAAGAATTGTGACAGCGTCTGCCGCGAACTTGAAAGCACGCTGGAGCTGCCTGGGCTGACGCTGGCTGTGGCGGCAGGCCGCACATTGACGCTGCGCGAAATCAAGCGCCAGGCGTTCGAGCCAGTCTACGTTCGCGCGCGGTAGCTTCAACCAAGTAAGCGCTGGCTGAGACATCGGGTGGGACAATAGCGGCATGCACCCTAAAGCCCTTCTTGACAGCTGCTCCGAACTTCTCAAGCAGGTTCTCAAATTCGATCATCCCGCAGACATGGTTTTGTCCCGTTACTTTCGGGAGTTCCGCCTTGGCCCACGCGAACGTGCCACGCTGGCAGAAACCATCTATGGCGTGCTGCGCAAAAAAAATCTTTACACCTATCTGGCGCAGCACGGCAGCGGGCCGCCCGAACGTCGCCTGGCCATATTGGGATTCGCGGGGCCGCGGGATTTTCTGCTCAGCGCCCTGACCGATCAGGAAAAAGACTGGCTGGCCAGATGCGACCAGGTCAAACCTGCAGACCTGATGGAGTTGCACAGGCACAATTTGCCGCCGTGGCTGGTCGAGCCGTTAAAGGAA
>JANPFZ010000240.1:0-3465 GCA_031423655.1 Polaromonas sp. | reverse complement strand
CGCCGATGAATGCAAGCTGGCGCTGGGTACCGTCAAAAACACCGTGTCTTCGGTCATGCTGGTGCTCGACGTGCATTCGCGTTCGCACCTGATCAGCGTGTTTTGATGAAAGCCGGTTTCTTTCCCGAGTCGCTCAGCCCGCCGGCCCAGCATGAAGAAGCGCTTGACCAGCGCATCCTGCACGAGCAGGCCGACTCACTCCTGAGCACCAGCACTACTGCATCGTTAGGTGCCTTCATGACTGCCCTTGGTTTCTGGAGCATTTTTTATTACCAGACGAACCAGGCCGGCGTGCTGGTGTGGGCCGCGCTGCTGCACGCGACCCAAGGCTATCGTTTGGTCGGCATTCGGCGCTACATCCTGACCCCGCCCGCCGAGCGTGACCCTGAGCGTTCAGCGCGGCGGTATTGCAACGCGCTGACTTTCAACGCGGTGGCGTGGGGCTCGGCGCCCTGGTTTTTCTTTCCGGCCGGAAATTTTCCGTTGTCCGCGCTGATGATGCTTGTACTGCTGGGCGTGAGTTCGGGGAGCATGGCGTCTTTGGCGCCTCACAGGCCGGCCCTGTTTCGTTTCATCGTACCTTTGCTTCTGGAGATGGCGGCGGCGTTGTTCTGGCAACGCGATGTGACGCATTTCTTTCTGGCCTTGTGTACGCTGGCTTACCTGTACGTCACCCTCAGGTCCGGCCTGCAACAAAACCGTCTGCTGACCGAAGCCCTGCGCGCGCGTTTCGAAAAGGAAGACCTGGCGCAGCGCCTGGCAGAGCAGGTGCGCATCGTTGAGCGCGCGAGCCTGGAGAAGACCCGTTTTTTCGCCTCGGCCAGCCATGATTTGCGCCAGCCGCTGCATTCTCTGGGCCTGTTTGGCTCGGCTATTCTGGCGCGGCTGGCAGCTACGCCAGACGAGCCACTAGCGCGCAACATGATGCATTGCGTGGACGCGCTGGAAGCGTCGTTTTCATCGATGCTTGATGTCTCCAAGCTTGATGCCGGCGTGGTTGAAGTCAAGGCCGAACCGGTGGCGCTGGCCAAAATTTTCAGGCGGCTGCAGGTCAGTCTGGGCCAGCAGGCGGAGTCGCAGGGACTGGCGCTGCGCTTCAGGCCGGGCTGCAAATGGGTCTATGCCGATGCGGCTTTGCTCGAGCGCATGCTGGGCAACCTGGTCCACAACGCGCTGAAGTTCACGCAGACCGGTGGCGTGGCGGTGCTGGCGCGCACGCGCGGGCAGCGCATCAGCGTGGAGGTGTGGGACAGCGGGCGTGGCATCGAAGAAAAAGAAATGCCGCGTATTTTTGATGAGTTCTATCAGGTCGGCAATCTGGAGCGCGACCGCTCCAAAGGCCTGGGCATGGGGCTGGCCATAGTCAGGCGCATCGCCCGGCTGATGCATGTGCAAATGCAGGTGCGGTCGCGGCCAGGGCGCGGCACGGTGTTCAGGCTGCTGCTGCCGCGTGCGGTCGCGAATACCGAGAAAACTTTGCTGGAAACGAGTGAGGGCAGCAAAGCAGCCTCGCCACTGCTCCCCCTGCACGTGTTGGTGGTTGACGACGAGGAAACCGTGCGCACCAGTACGGCTGCGGCGCTGCGTCTTTACGGCTTGCAGGTGGACGTCGCCGACAGCCTGCTGCAGGCGCGTGAAATTGCCTCCATGCCCGGCCATCGGCTCGATGCGCTGATCACCGATTTCCGGCTGCGCAATGAAGAGGACGGTATTCAGGTGGCGGCCGAACTGCGCGCGCTGCTGGGCTGGAAACTACCTGTGTTGCTGGTGACGGGCGACACTGCGCCCGAGCGCGTCAGGCAAGCCCAGCAAAGCGGCCTGCGGGTGCTCTACAAGCCCGTCAGGGCGCACGACCTGGTCGAGGCTCTGGGCGCGGAGGTGGCTGCCGGCCGTGAACGTGCAGACCAACCACTATCTATTTGATAGCTTCCTGTGCACGTATTACCTCGGACTGGCGGCTAAAACTTATTTAACTTCAGTGTTTCCTGGCAGCAACCGGTAAACGCTGGATCTCAAAACTCTTTGATAAGCGTGAATATTGCGACTATCCAGCAACCATGCTGGAAGGTAAGCTACAACTACTTACTTTTGTTGCGCGAGGACTGCCATGAATTCGATTTTGTTCCGACTGGGTCAACAGCGCCGCTTTCCGCTGACACGATGGCTGGCACCGTGGCTGGTGCTCTGGCTGGGTGTCGCGCTGCTGGTGGCGGCCTGCGGCGGTGGCGGCGGCAGCAGCCGCATTCTCAGCAGCACGCTGATGCCTGACCCGGAAGCGGCGGCGAATTCTGATGCGCCGGTCGCACCAACGGGGCCGAGTGTGACCATTGCCGGCACAGGGCGCACCATTGCAAACACGCTCTACAGCTATCAGGCCACGGTCATCGGCGGCGTGGGGCTGGCCTTTAGCTGGGTCTGGGGTGATGGCTCGTTGAGCGCTGCCGGCAATCCGGTGCAACAAGTCTGGAATCGGCCCGGCAGCCATAGCGGCAGCGTCAATGCCACCGTCGGCAGCGCGGCGGCTATTCGTCCATTCAACGTCGTGGTGGTTGGTGAGCCTATCTCGTCGGGCGTGCTGAACGGCTGCGCCCTGAAGCCTGATGGCAGTGTGGCTTGCTGGGGCGAAAACATTGACGGTCAGCTGGGCAATGGCACCTTTACTCCCAACAGCTCTACACCCGTACCGGTGACTGGCCTGGCCGGGGTAGTGGCTTTAAGCGCTGGTGGCGCCCACCACTGTGTACTGAAAGCTGATCGCACGGCAAGCTGCTGGGGCAAAAATGAAAAGGGTGCTCTGGGTGATGGCACCGCAGGAAGCACGCCCGCGACCTCGACCGCTCCCGCCACGACGACCAGCAAAGCCGTCCCGACTGCCGTGCTCGGCCTGACAGATGCCGTCGCCTTGAGCGGTGGCACCCTGCACACCTGCGCGGTGAAAGCCAACGCTACGGTGGTTTGTTGGGGCGGCAATGAGGCGGGCCAGCTGGGCGATGGCAGCACCACCGACCGGTGGCTCCCCACGGCCGTGCCGGGGCTGACAAATGTTGTTGCCATCAGCGCGGGCAAGCAGCACACCTGTGCGTTGCGCAGCACTGGCACGGTTCATTGCTGGGGCCTGAACACCGAGGGCCAGCTCGGCAACGACACCTTCGCTCCGGTCAGCCCGACCGCGCCTGTGCGGGTGGCAAATTTGTCGGGGGCCGTGGCGATTGATGCGGGCACAGACCACAGCTGCGCGCTCAAAGGCGACGGTAGCGCGGTCTGCTGGGGTCAAAACACCTTCGGCCAGCTCGGTGACGGCACCCTTGTCACCAAGGCATCACCCGTGCCTGTGGTGGGCTTGTTGGGCGCCATCAGCATCAATGCCGGCAATCGCCACAGTTGCGCCGTGAAAGCCGATGGCCGCGCCGCCTGCTGGGGCGAGAATCTAGACGGCCAGCTGGGCGATGCCACCGGAATCAAGAA
>JANPFZ010000239.1:0-2316 GCA_031423655.1 Polaromonas sp. | reverse complement strand
GCGTGGCCGGCAGTCCCGCGTGCTGCATCGCCTCACGCATTGACACGCCTTCCGCATCTTGCTGCGCCAGCCATTCGGGTTTGAAGCTACCCGCCAGCGCGCCCGACCCCAGAAAAGTCGCTTTGTAGCGCTGGCCTTCTTCTTCTGCAAAACCGACCACCTCGATGGTGAACGGCAGGCGCTTGCCCTGCCGGTGCAGTTCGCGAACGCAGGCCATGGGCACAAAGATGCCGAGGCGTCCGTCGTATTTGCCCGCGTTGCGAACGGTGTCGTAGTGGCTGCCGGTCAGCAGGGTTTTGGCGCCTGGCATGTCGGCGCGATAAACGCCGACCACATTGCCCACTGCGTCAATGCTTACCTCGTCAAAACCGCAGTCCTTCATCGTGCCAGCGATCGATGCAGCGCAGGCGCGATGCGCGTCGGTGAGGTAAGTAACAGTGAGCTGGTTTTTTTCCAGATACTCGGGGTCGCTGAACTGCGCCAGGGATTCGTGCCAGTCCCACACGTCATTGCCGAGCGTGGGCTCTGCTGCAAACTTGTTGGCGAGTCGAAGCTCAACCACGCGATGAATATTCCGCAGGCATTCCTGCAGTTCAAAGTCGGGATGGTTTTGCAATCGGCGGGCAAAGGTGGCGATGATCTGCTGCGTGTTCAAGCCACTCCCGCGCGGGCCGCGCACCGCCAGAATGAAGGGAAATCCGAACCTTGTTCTGTAGTCACTGTTGAGTTGCTGCAGCCTGGAAAATTCGTCTGCGGTGCAATGCGTCAGGCCCGCGCGGTTTTGCTCGTCGGTGGATTCGGCTGTCAGGTCATCGCTGACCATCGCCTTGCCGGCGAGTTCTGGATGGGCCCGAATCAGTTCCAGCTGCTTGTCTTTATCTGCATGCTCAACGACTTGAGTCATCTCATACTTGAGGTGCGCCAGTGAGCGAAATGGCCGCGCGTCCAGTGCTTGGTCGGCGATCCACGGCGAATGCTCATACAAGCCGTCAAGTAGTTGCAGTGCGTCGTTTCGGGCGGCGCTGTTGAGAGTTTCAAGCGTCAGTTTCATCGGGTTCAACATGGCCTTTCGCTGGGGGGGTGCGTCTGCTGCCAGTGCCGCGCAACCTCGATGCGGCGGCAGGTCCAGACGTGATCATGCTTTTCGACATGGTCCAGAAAGCGCTGCAATGCGGAGATACGGCCTGGGCGGCCCAGCAGGCGGCAATGCATGCCGACACTCATCATTTTTGGCGCGTTCAGACCAGCCGGGTCGCCTTCGGCATACAGCGCGTCGAAGCTGTCACGCAGGTAGATATAAAAGTCATCGGCTTGCGCGAAGCCCTGCGGCGATGCAAACCGCATGTCGTTGGCATCGAGGGTATAGGGAACGACGAGGCGCGGCACGGTGACGCCATCGGTTCGCTCAACGTTCATCCACAGCGGCAGGTCGTCGCCGTAGTAGTCGCTGTCGTAATCGAGTCGGCCATCGTCGGCCACCAGCCGCCGCGTATTCGGGCTGTCGCGGCCGGTGTACCAACCCAGTGGACGTTGCCCTGTCAGCGCTTTGATCACATCGAGCGCCAGGCGCATGTGCTCGCGCTCGACCGCTTCATCGACATGCTGGTAGCTGATCCAGCGCCAGCCGTGGCAGGCAATCTCATGGCCCAGTTCGACGAAGGCGGCGCACACGTCCGGGTGGCGCTGCAGGGCCATACCGACACCGAAAACCGTCAATGGCAGCTGACGTTTTTCGAATTCGCGCAGAATGCGCCAGACGCCCGCGCGTGCGCCGTATTCGTAGATGCTTTCCATGCTCAAATGCCGGTCTGCGAAGCTGGGGGGGTTGAACATCTCGGATAAAAACTGTTCCGATCCGTCATCGCCATGCAGCACCGAATTTTCGCCGCCTTCTTCGTAATTCAGCACAAACTGCAGTGCGATGCGCGCCTTGCCGGGCCAGGCCGCATGGGGCGGACGGCGACCGTGGCCGACAAGATTGCGCGGGTAGGCAGGTAGCGGTGAAAGCTGCTCGTGACTCATGGTCTTGTCTGCGGTAGGTGCGGTAGATAGAGGTCGGCGCCATTTTTGTATTCATCTTACTGGCTGGGAAAATGCCTGTGCCGCTGGTCCCCTTACACTTTTTAAATCCAAGGAGCCCCCATGAGCCTGAGCACCCACGTACTCGACACGATGCACGGCACGCCGGCAGGCGGGATGCAGGTGCAGCTATTCACCACGCTGCACCGGCAGCCGGTGCTTGTCAAAAGCTTTGCGCTGGATAGCGATGGCCGCGCCCCGGACGGACTGCTGTACGACAGCGCCAGCCTGCGGTCC
>JANPFZ010000238.1:0-3141 GCA_031423655.1 Polaromonas sp. | reverse complement strand
GCGGTACGGCCCGAGAAAATTCACATTTCCAGAACAAGGCCGGATGTCAGCGTCAATTTATTCAGCGGCAAGGTTCGGGAGATCGCTTATTTCGGAAGCTACAACACCTTCATTGTCGAAATGCCCGGGGGCCGCACTCTCAAGATCACCGAGACCAACACCACGCGGCATGAAAGCAGCGTGATTACCTGGGAAGACCCGGTGTTTTTCTGGTGGGATGATTCCGCGCCGGTCGTGCTGAGCCAATAAACTCCCAAGCATTCCGGGCATCGATCACCATGAAACTGTCACGGGTTTTCCAGCCAAAGCCGGGGCGGCGCTTTGTGATCGCCGTGCCCTATGGATGGCTGCTGGTGTTTTTCGTGCTGCCATTCCTGATTCTTCTGCGTATCAGTGTGACTGACATGGGCAATGGCGTGGATCCTTTCGCCCCTTTGGTCGAGGCGGTTTCGGGCTCATGGAAGGTCATGCTTCGTTACCAGAACTACGCCTCGATATTTACGGACTCAGGGCAGGGCGCGGGATTTGCTGGCGGGCTGGGTAACACCATCTACATGCAGGCTTACAAAACATCACTGAAATTCGCGCTTCTGACCACGCTGCTCTGCCTGCTGATTTCTTATCCGTTCGCGTATTTTCTGGCTCGATCGCGGCCTTCAATTCGCCCGGCGCTGCTAATGCTGGTCATGCTGCCGTTCTGGACCTCGTTTTTGCTGCGCGTTTACGCCTGGAAGGGCATTCTGGATGACCAGGGTGTGCTCAATAACTTCTTGCTGGCCACCGGCATCATTCAGGAGCCGCTGCAACTGCTGTACACCGATGTGTCGATGCTGGTTGGCATGACCTATGTGTATTGCCCGTTCATGATCCTGCCTTTATATGCCAATCTGGTGAAGATGGATTTCCGTTTGCTGGAGGCGGCGCATGACCTGGGCGCAAACGCGTGGAAGGCGTTCTGGCTGATTACCGTGCCGCTGAGCAAGTCCGGCATCATCGCCGGCTCGATGCTGGTGTTCATTCCGGCCGTCGGGGAGTTTGTGATTCCTTCGCTGCTGGGCGGCGCCGAAAACATCATGATCGGCCGTGTGGTGTGGGACGAGATGTTCAGCAGCAACAACTGGCCGCGCGCGGCTGCTTTGTCGGTGGTCATGATCTTGCTGATTCTGGTGCCGCTGGCTTTCTACTACCGCTACAGTGCCGGGCGCGATTCCCGTCCGGGCACCTGAGATGAAAAACCTCAAGCGTTTTGCCCAAAACCAGCTGGGGCGGCTGTGGCTGCTTCTGGTGTATTTGTTTCTCTACATCCCTCTGCTGTTTTTGATTGTTTTCTCTTTCAACAGCACCCGGCAAGATGGAGTTTTTACGGGCTTCTCGCTGCGCTGGTATCAGGCGCTACTAGCCGATTCCCGCCTGGTGGACGGGTTTTTTCTGTCACTCAAGGTGGCGCTGCTGTCGGGCACACTGTCAGTTCTACTCGGTACTTTTGCCGCCTTCGTGCTGGTGCGCTACCTGCGCTTCACCGGCCGGACCTTGTTCTACGGCCTGGTGAATGCCCCGCTGGTGATGCCCGAGGTCATCACCGGGCTTTCGCTGTTGCTGCTGATGGTATTCGTGCAGCGCCTCATCGGCTGGCCCGACCGCGGCTTCATCACCATCGTCGTCGGCCACACACTGCTCGGAATGGCCTACGCGACGGTCGTGATCCAGTCGCGCCTGAGTGAGGTAGATCGGTCGATTGAAGAGGCCGCGATGGACCTGGGCTGCGGGCCGATGCAGGTGTTTTTTCTGGTGACGCTGCCGAACATCGCGCCGGCGCTGATCTCCAGCTGGCTGCTGAGCTTCACGCTGTCGTTTGACGACGTGGTGATCTCGGAATTTTTATCCGGCCCTGGAGTGACCACGCTTCCGCAGGTTATCTTCAGCTACGCCCGCCGGGGTGTGAATCCTTCCATCTATGCGGCAGCGACTTTGTTGATTGCGGCCGTGTCGCTCGGCATTCTGGCTTACAGCGTTTTCATGCTGCGCCGGCAAAAACGCCTGGACCGGGAGATCAGTGAGGTGGCCCGGCCAGTGGTACTGCTGCCTGACCCGGGCCGGGCAGCGTAGCCAGCACCACGCCGGTCAATGCAATCGCGAACGCAGTGATCTGCAGGCCGGTCAAGGTTTCCCCCAGAACAGCCACGCCCACAACCGCAGCGCTGATGGGCAGAAAGACGGTGAAGACGCCGGCGCGGTTCGCCGGAATGGCTTTCAGCCCTGTCATCCAAAGCCAGACCGACCAGACGCTGGCGGCCAGCGAATAAAAAATCAGCAGCAGCCAGGCTGAAGGCGCCACGCCGGTGAAGTCGAAATGCCACGCGGCCCACAGACCGAAGGGCGTGACGAGCGCGAAGCCCCAGAGGTTGATCAAGGCGGTGATCCGTTTGGGGCTTAGCGCGCTAGTCAGGCTTTTTCCGATCACGGCATAAGACGCCTCACACAATACCGCGCCAACCAGCAAAAGATTGCCCAGCCAGGCTTTGTTTGATGCCAAATCGGCCTCTAGCCCATTATTTACCGGTGTAAGAAGCTCCTGTTTTGATAGCGACACCAAGGCGATGCCGACCACGCCGCAAGCCACCGCGCACCACACACGCGGGCCAATCCGCTCGCGCAGGAAAATCCAGCTCAGCAGCGCCACTGCCGCCGGAATCGCCGCCATGATGACGCCCGCAGCCAGCGCGCTGGTCAGGCTGACGCCGAACAACATGAAGATGGAAAACAGGAAATTGCCGAGAAATGATTCGAGGAAGAGTAGGCGCCGGATTCGCCCACTCATGGGCAATTCATCCACCGGTTTTTTGAGCCATGACAACATTGCCACACCGCCGATGCCGAAGCGCAGCCAGGCCAGCAAAAATACCGGCAGTGCTGCTACCAGCGATTTAGACAGGGCCACGTAACTGCCCACCAGGGACATGCTGAGCGCCAGGCAGGCGTAGGCCACAATGCGATTCATGGGGAGGGTAGGGGTTGGCGTTCGAGGCCCGGCAGGCAAAAGTGCTGATCTGGCGCTGTCGCGCCGACGAAGATGACGGTGTAGTTTGCCTCACGCCCTGTGCGACCCTGAAGTTCGTTAGCCAAAACGCAACGCAAAATGAC
>JANPFZ010000237.1:0-2209 GCA_031423655.1 Polaromonas sp. | reverse complement strand
GTTGCACAAGATGACGCCGTAAATAAGGCCCCATTTGATGTTGGGCAGCGTCACGTACCAAAACGTTTGCCAGCCGGTGGCGCCCAACACGATGGCGGCCTGCTCTTCGTCGTTGCCCTGCGCCTGCATCAACGGAATCAGTTCGCGCGCGATGAACGGAAAAGTCACGAACACCGTGGCCAGCACGATACCCGGCACAGCAAAAATGATCTTGATGTCATGCGCCTGCAACCAGGGCCCAAACCAGCCCTGCGCGCCGAAGATCAGCACATAGATCAAACCGGCAACCACCGGCGACACCGAAAACGGCAAGTCAATCAGCGTTGTCAAAAATGACTTTCCCCAGAACTCATATTTGGCAATGGCCCACGCAGCGGACACGCCAAACACCAGGTTCAGCGGCACGGCAATAGCCGCGGTGATCAAGGTGAGCTTGATCGCGCTCCAGGCATCAGGCTCTTTCAGCGCAGCGAGGTAAGCGCCAAGACCTTTGCGCAAGGCTTCGGTGAAAACAGCGGCCAGGGGAAGGATCAAAAACAGAATCACGAACGTCAGCGCCACGCCGATCAACGTGTAGCGGACCCACGGCGCCTCGGTGGTACTCGCACGACGCTGAATGGACTCGCTCATTGACGTATCCCGAAAGCGGAGGCATTCACCGCCGAGGCGCAGAGATCGCAGAGAGCCGTAGATACAAGGCAGTTTGAATCACTCTGCAAACCTCTGCGTTCTCGTCGCCTCTGCGGTAAAAGGTATTGACGATTCACGCTGGCGCCCCCGCATGCCGCCGCTGCCAGCCTTGCAGCGCATTGATCACCAGCAGCAGCACAAACGAAATCACCAGCATAACCAGCGCCACTGCAGTAGCACCGGCGTAGTCGTATTGCTCCAGCTTGCCGATGATGATGAGCGGCGTGATCTCGGAGATCATCGGCATATTGCCAGCGATAAAGATCACCGAGCCGTATTCGCCAATTGCCCGCGCAAACGCCATCGCAAAACCGGTCAGCAACGCAGGCGCAATATGCGGAAGAAGCACCCTGGTGAAAATCTGCAGCCGCGTCGCGCCCAGCGAGGTGGCGGCTTCTTCGAGTTCTTTTTCTGCGTCTTCCAGCACCGGCTGCACCGTGCGCACGACGAACGGCAAGCCGACAAAAATCAGGGCGATCACGACGCCAGCCGGCGTGAACGCGAGTTTGATCCCAAGCGGCTCCAGGTATTGACCGATCCAGCCATTGCCGGCCAGCAGCGCGGTCAAAGAAATGCCGGCGACGGCAGTCGGCAGCGCAAACGGCAGATCAACCAGCGCATCGACGAACTTCTTGCCGGGAAATTTGTAGCGCACCAGCACCCAGGCGAGCAACAAACCAAACACCAGGTTCACCACTGCAGCGATCAATGACGCGCCAAAGGTGAGCTTGTACGAAGCCAGCACGCGCGGCGAGGTGACGGCCACCCAGAACTGGTCAAACGTCATGGCAAACGTCTTGAAGAACAGCGCCGAGATCGGAATCAGCACGATGATGCAAAGGTACAGCAGCGTGTAGCCCAGCGTCAGTCTGAATCCGGGCAGCACGCGTCGCGCGGCTCTTTTCTGGCCAACAGGTGCCGTCGCCACGGTGGGCAGTGGCGAACCAGCAGTTATCGCGACCATGATTTACTTGACGGTGTAGATCTTGTCGAACTGGCCACCATCGTTGAAATGGACTTTTTGCGCTTCGCTGAGCGAGCCGAACATTTCCTGCACCGTGAACAGCTGCAGTGGTTTGAAGGTGGCGGCGTATTTCTTCAACACGGCCTGAGAGCGCGGGCGCATGGCGTGTTTGGCGGCAATTTCCTGGCCTTCGTCTGAATACAGATAGTCCAGGTAAGCCTTGGCCAATTCAGCAGTGCCTTTTTTGGCTACGGTGCGTTCGACAACTGCCACCGGGTTTTCAGCGACGATGCTGATCGACGGATACACCGCATCAACCTTGCCCTCACCAAATTCCTTATTGACGGACACCACTTCAGATTCGAACGTGATCAGCACATCGCCGATATTGCGTTGAAGGAATGCCGTAGTCGCGTCTCGACCTCCCTTGCCCAGGACCGGCACGTTTTTGTAGAGCTTGGTGACGAATTCGGCTGCCTGAGCATCGCTGGCGCCCTTTTTCTTCGCATAGCCCCACGCGGCCAGATAGGTGTAACGGCCGTTACCGCCCGTTTT
>JANPFZ010000236.1:0-3494 GCA_031423655.1 Polaromonas sp. | reverse complement strand
GCGGTTTGCTCGAAGGCATGGGCGATGACCACACAGGCGCCGGGCTGGCCCGGCGCGCCATGGTGCAAAAGCTCGTCAATGAGCATGAGATGGGCGAGTTGTTCAAGGTCATTGCTTTCGCGGCAAAAACGCCCTCAGGTTCGGGCTGGGAACCCTTGGGGTTTACAGCAGGCGACCGCATTCATACGCTTTAGGGCCGGTCGGCCACGCCCGCTTCGCTCCCGGCCCGACGCGCTCAGTCGCTGCTGACGATGGGGCAGACGACGACGAAGCCGCCGGGCCCAAACGTCGCACCTCCGGGGCCGGTGATGACGTGCTTGTCAACCAGATTCAACAGATCGCTGCGGTCCTTCTGCGCGACGTTGCGTGCCAACGCCACGGCTTCGGCGCTCCACTGCGCCGGGTGCACGTCCCACAGCGGGCTGTAGCGTCCCTGGTTGGGTGCCCAGAACAAAAGATTCAGGGGGTCTGCGCCATCGAGCAGCGCGGAGTTCAATCCCTGGCGTTGCGGATTGCCCAGGCCTGTCTGCCCGTTGACGAAAGCCACCAGCGTGGTGCGCGACGAATCAGTGCCGTCGCCACCGGCAAAGGGCGCGGCATTGAGCGCAGGCGCATAGGTGCTGTTTTCAAGCGCCGCCACGCCCGGGTCGGAGGCATCATTGGAGATGTACTTGACCGCCCTGCCATTGGCGAAACCGTTGGCCTCAAAGAAGTCGACAGTGCCTTTTGCAAAGTCGATGCGCTTGACCTTGTCGGCCTGGCCGCTGTCGTTGGCCACATGCGTCGCATTGCGTATCGTGCCGTCGGGCATCTGGATCAGCGGGCTATAGCCGGGCTCGCCGACGGCGCCTGGTTCGGCCTGGGCTGGCGGAAAGCCAATGGGGCCCGGAACAACGATCCGCTGCGGCCTGAAATCAACCGTTTTGGGAAAGTCAATGACGCCATTGACAACGCTGATTTTCTGTACCGCCGTGGTGCCGCGCGCATTGGACAGTTTGGAAGCCCGATTGATCCCGAGCCTGTCGGCATCGGCACCATCGGAGGAATCCAGCAGGATGTACCACACCGGTCGACCCCGGCTTGTGCCCTGGTACAGCGGCAGCGTAGCTGTACCGTCCCGGTTCTCCACCGCGCTGCGTACGAAGAGCCTTCGCTCCTCGGCGGCCGCCGTACCGGGAAAGCTGACTGCCTTGCCGGCGCCAAGCGCCAGAAGGCCTGAAACAATGAGGCGTCTGTGTTCGTTCATGATGCGATCTCCATGGTTGGACGAAGGTGTCCGTTAACAGGGCGAGCTTCCAGACCAGCGCCAGCTGCGGCGTCGGTCGCGGTAAGTCGTCTGCCAGAAAAAAACATTACCAGGCGCGCCAAGGCATTGAAGAGCAAGGCGAAACTTTGTTCGTTGACGCCCGTTGTCTTTGATGGGGAGTCCGCGCGAGACCGGTTGCGAGGCAGGCTTCCATGAAAGGAGCAGCGCGAGGCCGGGTCGGCTGACGCGCGTGCAGCGTCATCGGCACAACGCGGCTGCGCGTGAGTCTGAATGCCCGTTTGTGCGGGCAGGCTGCTACCGCGTGCCGATGGCGTCGGCGATGGCCGCAGCTATCGTCGCTTGCAGATTCAGACCCTTCACCATGCCCATGCCGTTGCTGGTCACGTCGATGATGGTCTGGTTGCGGATGTTCTGGTTGTTCAATGTGTTCTGAATGAAAGTTGACAACGGCGCCGACCCAATGCTGAGTTCCATCGTGTTGCCGGGACCATTTTTCACGACTTGCGCCTGTGTTTGCGCCGAGATTTGCTGACTCAATGCGACTGCCTGCTGCGGCGTGATGCTGGTGAGGTCACCGACCCGGAAGGTCGTTGAGGTGATCAACTGGCCGTTGATGTAGACCGCACGGCTGATGCCAAACGACACCATCAGACCGGTACCCAGATCAAAGCCGCCGCGCAGCGTGTCCAGTGTCCGGTCGCTGGCCGCCAGCCAGATCGATTCGTCCGGCTTGTGTGGTGCCAGCGTTTGCGGCGTTTGCGGCATTTGCGGTGTTTGCGCCTGGCAGACACTCGTCAGCAGCAGCGTGTACAGGCCGACCGTGGACAGGCGGCGGCAAGCGCGCGACGCGGCAGCGTTCAGGCAGGCACGAGCGTTCATCAGAAGTCTCCCGGTCCATGCTTGGGCATCGTCGCGCCCGACAGGCTGTCGCGATTGACTCCGGCTCTTAGCGGGGCCTGCGGAACCGCCTGCCAGTCGGCTGGCCGGTTAAAACGCGCCGACGTCATACGGTTGTGTACGACGAACAGCAGGCCGTTTTGCCAGCTGGCCATGAAGCTGGCGCGTGACAGGGCACGGGTGCCACTGGCCGGATCGCCGATCAGGACCCGGTCACCGCGCAGGCCCTTGACTACGACGAAATGCCGGTACCCGTTCTCATTGATGAGCACGATGGCGGGCACCCGCGCCTCGGTCAGTTTGTCCAGCGACTGCTCGAAGCCGTCGGCCTCAAAACCATGCGCCAGCAAGAAACGTTTCATGTCGAGCAGCGAAAACCCTTCGGTGCGAATTTTTTTCTGATCGCCATTGCGGAACATGTAGTCAAAGACCGTTGCCTCCGTCATGGCGTAGCCGTACTGGTGCGTCAGCAGCGTGGCAATGGCTGCCGAGCCGCAACTGAAATCGTATTGCTGCAACAGCGTGCCGGCCAGACGAGACTGCCGGATGCTGGTGACGGGCATCAGCACATCGCCGCCACCCATAGACGGCAAAAAGGCTTCCTGGGCTTTCACCGTGGTGGCGACCATGGTGGCCGCGACAGCCAGAATTCCGAACAGAAGGCGCATGGTGCTCTTCCGGTGTCAGTTCATTTGCAGATTCAGGATCACGGCGTTCTGGATCAGCACGTTGGCGCCGGTGTTCTGGATCACGATGGGCAGACCGCTCATGTTGGAGAACGAGCCTGCACTGATGGCGTTGGTGCCGGTGGCCACGTTGACGGCGGTGTTGTTGGCCGTGGTGCCCGAAAGCTGCATATCGCTGCTGACCAGGGCGGTTCCGCCGCGGTAGTCAGCCAGCTTGTCCGCTTGAATCGGCTTGTCGAAGCCGGTGCCGCTGTCGCTGTGAGGTGTGGTGATCGTTGCGGCGGGCTCAGCCGACGAGGTTTGAGCCATGACATGGACCGGCAGGGCGAATGCAAAGCCAGTTGCCAGCGCGGCGCAATTGAACCGGCGGATGTTGATTGATTTCATTTTTGTCCCCTTGAGGGTCTGGCATGGCGAAATCAGCCGGCATTGATCCTGGCGTCGCCACGATCAATGCCGGCCGCGGGTGACCTTACCTGCCTACCGCCAGATTGGCCTGCACATTCACGCTTTGCTGAACCAGCGACGAAAAGCCGCTGTTCTGGTTGGCGATCATGATGCCTGCTGCCGACTGTCCGACGCTGGTCATGGTGTTGGACATGTTGAAAGTCCCTGCGTGGACGTTGTTACCGCCGCCAGCGCCG
>JANPFZ010000235.1:0-12778 GCA_031423655.1 Polaromonas sp. | reverse complement strand
CAGCGTCGTTTTGCCGACGCCGTTGCGGCCGAGAAGTACGGTGATCTTGCCGAGGTGCGCGTCAAGACTCACATCGCGCAGGATGTGGGAGCCGCCGTAGTATTGGTTGATATCTTTGACAGTCAGCATGCGCAAGGTACTCCTAAGCCAGTGACCGCGTGGAACCGGCTTCGCCGGGCCACAGGGGTCGCCCCCCAGTGGGGGGAGGCGGCGAAGCCGCGTCGGGGGGCGTCTTTATCTGCCAAGATAAACCTCAATCACCCGTTCATCCGCCTGCACCTCATCCAGTGTCCCCTGCGCCAGCACAGACCCGTCGCACAGCACCGTGACGATCTCGGAAATGGTCTTGATAAAGCTCATGTCATGCTCGACCACCATCAATGAATGCTTGCCTTTCAGCGTCAAAAACAGCTCGGCGGTGCGCGCCGTTTCCTCGTCAGTCATACCCGCCACCGGCTCATCGAGCAGCAGCAGTTTCGGGTCTTGCATCAAGAGCATGCCAATTTCCAGCCACTGTTTTTGCCCATGACTCAGGTTGCCGGCCAATCGGTTGACGCTTTCACCCAGATGAATCGTGTGCAAAATCTCGGCCAGCCGGTCGCTTTGCGTCGAGTCGAGCCTGAAGAACATCGACGACTTCACGCCTTTGCTGGTCTTCAAGGCCAGCTCCAGGTTTTCGAACACAGTCAGTTGCTCGAACACCGTGGGCTTCTGGAATTTACGGCCGATCCCCAGCTGCGCAATCTGCGGCTCGGTGTGGCGCAGCAGGTCAATCGTGCTGCCGAAAAACACCGTGCCTTCGTCGGGCCGCGTCTTGCCGGTGATGATGTCCATCATCGTCGTCTTGCCGGCTCCGTTCGGGCCGATGATGCAGCGCAACTCGCCAGGTGCAATATCGAGCGAAAGTTTGTTGATCGCCTTGAAGCCGTCGAAGCTGACACTGACCTCTTCGAGGTACAAAATCCGGCCGTGCGTAACATCGACTTCGCCAGGTGTGGCGATGCGGCCGGTGCTGGCGCTGCGACCGCCCGACACGGTGTTGATCTGGCCAGGCATTGCACGATGTTTGGCCACGCGCGCGGCGCCGTCTTCCATCAGGTCGGGTGTCATCGCTGATTCCCCCTGAGTTTCTTCATGAGGCCGACGACGCCGCTGGGCAAAAACAGCGTGACAGCGATGAACAGCAGACCCAGAAAATACAGCCAGTATTCGGGGTAAGCCACGGTCAGCCAGCTTTTGGCGCCGTTGACGATGAAGGCGCCGACGATAGGGCCGATCAGCGTCGCTCGCCCGCCAACCGCCGCCCAGATCGCCATCTCGATCGAATTCGCCGGGCTCATTTCGCTCGGGTTGATAATGCCCACTTGCGGCACATAGAGCGCACCCGCAATGCCGCACATCACGGCCGAAATCGTCCAGATCGTGAGCTTGTAGCCGAGCGGCGAATAGCCCGAAAACATCACCCGCGTTTCCGCGTCGCGAATCGCCTGCAGCACGCGGCCGAACTTGCTGGCGACCAACCATTTGGCGAACAGGAAAAAGCCGAGCAGCGTCAATCCGGTCGTGACGAACAGCACCATGCGCATGGTCGGTGTGGCAATCGGCACGTTGGCGATGCGTTTGAAATCGGTAAAACCGTTGTTGCCGCCGAAGCCGGTTTCATTGCGGAAGAACAGCAGCATCGCCGCAAACGTCATCGCCTGCGTGATGATGGAAAAATACACGCCCTTGATGCGCGAGCGGAAAGCGAAGTAGCCGAAGACAAAGGCCACGACAGCCGGCGCCATGACGATCAGGATCAAGGTGGCGATGAAGCTGTGACTGAAAGTCCAGTGCCAGGGCAGCGTCTTCCAGTCAAGGAAGACCATGAAGTCTGGCAGGGTGCTTTTGTAGTTGCCTTCAAGCCCGATCTGGCGCATCAAATACATGCCCATCACATAGCCGCCGATGGCAAAGAACAGCCCATGGCCCAGCGACAAAATACCGGTGTAGCCCCAGATCAGATCAATCGCCAGTGCCGCAATCGCGTAGCACATGATCTTTCCGACCAGCGCGACGGCGTAGGTGCTCATGTGGAACGGGCTGCCGGCTGGCACCAGCAAATTAAGCACGGGCGCCAAGGCGCACACCAGCAGTAGCGCAACGATGAAGGCGCTCCAGCCGGTGCGGGTGAGCAGCGGGTCTGGGCGGGGCAGCTTTTGTCTTGCTCCCTCGCCCCTCAGGGGAGAGGGCAGGGGTGAGGGGTCTTCCGAGTTCATTCTCATGCTTCGACCGATCTGCCATTGACGGCGAAAATACCCTGCGGCCGCTTCTGAATGAAGATGATGATGAGCACCAGCACCGCAATTTTTGCCAGCACGGCGCCGGTCCAGCCTTCGAGGAATTTGTTCAAAATGCCAAGTCCCATCGCTGCGTAAACCGTGCCAGCCAGCTGGCCCACGCCACCGAGAACAACGACCATAAAGGCATCGACGATGTAGCCCTGACCGAGATCAGGCCCCACGTTGCCAACCTGGCTCAACGCGCAGCCGGCCAGCCCCGCGATGCCCGAACCCAGCGCGAACGCGTAGGTATCGACACGCGCCGTGTTCACGCCCATGCACGAGGCAATCGGGCGGTTTTGTGTGACGCCGCGCACGAACAGGCCCAGCCGCGTACGGCTGATGAGCCAGGCCATGCCCAGCAACACCGCAATCGCAAACCCGATGATGACCAGGCGGTTGTACGGCAAGGAAAGATTGCCCAGCACCTGCACGCCGCCACTCATCCAGACCGGGTTTTCGACACCGACGTTTTGCGCGCCGAAGATCGAGCGCACCAGTTGCTGCAGCATCAGGCTGATGCCCCAGGTGGCGAGCAGGGTTTCGAGTGGTCGCCCGTAGAGAAAGCGGATCACGCCGCGCTCTAGCGCCGTACCCATCAGCGCGGCGGCAAGAAACGCGGTCGGTACTGCCGCCAGCAGATACCAGTGAAAGAGGCCGGGCAGGTATTTTTGAAACAGGCCTTGCATCACGTAGGTGGCGTAGGCGCCAATCATCATCAGCTCGCCGTGCGCCATGTTGATGACGCCCATCAGGCCATAGGTGATGGCCAGACCGAGGGCCACCAGCAGCAAAATGCTGCCCAGGCTGATACCGCTGAAAATAGCGCCCAGCTTGTCGCCCCAAGCCAGTGCGGCATCGACGCTGGCGAGCGATGTTTGCAGCGCTCGCTTGACCTCCGGGTCGGCTTCAAGCGCGATGCGTTCGATCAGCACCGTCTTGCTGATTGGGTTATTGCTGCCGGCCAGGCGCTTCGCCGCCTCGATGCGTTTGGCTTTGTCGCTGCTGCCCAGAAAAATGGCGGCGCGCATCAGTTCAAGTTGGCTTCTCAAAGCTGTAACGGTTTCGGCTGCAACCGCTTTTTCGATCAGCGGCAGACGTGATTCGTCGCCACCGACGGAGAGCGTTTTTATCGCTTTGGCGCGCACCTGTTGGTCTTTGGATAGCAGCTGCAGCGCCGCCAGCGCGTTGTCGATTTCACCGCGCATCAGGTTGTTGTTGGTCACGTCTTCGGCATCGTCAGGTAGTTTCAACCCGGCGCCGGTCACCGGATCGCTCGCCTTATCGTCTCTTACGATGAAGACCTGGTCGCCGGCCGTCTTGACGGCGTCATCAGACAGTGCCTGGATGAACGCGGCGGTTTTCTCGTCGGGGTCGGCCGCCGCCTTGTTCAGGGCCTCAATGCGCGAGGCGCTGTCACCAATGGCCATGCCGCGCGCTTCGGCGACCGTCAGCGCGTGCGTGCTGCCTGTCGTCAGGCATGCTGCAATTAAAAGCAGGGCGCGGAGCATGGGGGAAGGTAGGGGAAAGTCATGCACCGGTAAAGTGCAAGAAGCGGGCCACAGCAAAATGCTTTGTTTTCGGCAAGCCCATAAAAAAGCCGCATCGCGCTGTGAAAACGCGGTGCGGCATCATGGATTCCCGGCTGGGCCAGGAACCATTAACTTTTTTAACGTCGGAAGACGAGCTATTTTTTCGCGACGTCGGTGCCTTTGGCGGGCTCGTCAGGCTTTTTGTCGTTGCCTTCGATGTACGGGCTCCATGGCTTGGCTTTCACCGGGCCAGGCGTCTTCCAGACGACGTTGAACTGGCCGTCGGCCTTGATCTCGCCGATGAACACCGACTTGTGCAGGTGGTGGTTTTTCTCGTCCATCTTTGAGGTGATGCCCGACGGCGCCGTGAAGGTCTGGCCGGCCATCGCGGCTATCACCTTGTCGGTGTCAGTGGACTTGGCTTTTTCAACCGCCTGCTTCCACATGTTGATGCCGATGTAGGACGCTTCCATGGGGTCGTTGGTCAGCGGTTTGTCTTTATGACCGGCGATGCCTTTGGCCTTGGCGTAGTCGCCCCACTTCTTGATGAACTCGGTGTTGGTCGGGTTCTTGATCGACTGGAAGTAGTTCCATGCGGCCAGGTGGCCGACCAGCGGCTTCGTATCGACGCCGCGCAGTTCTTCCTCGCCGACCGAGAAGGCGACGACCGGCACGTCCTTGGCTTTCAGGCCGGCATTGCCCAGCTCTTTGTAAAAGGGCACGTTCGAGTCGCCGTTGATGGTTGAGACCACCGCAGTTTTGCCGCCAGCTGAGAACTTTTTCACGTCAGCGACGATGGTCTGGTAGTCCGAATGGCCGAAGGGTGTGTATTTCTCGTCGATGTCTTTCTCTAGAACGCCTTTGCTTTTCAGGTAGGCGCGCAAAATTTTGTTGGTGGTGCGCGGGTAGACGTAGTCGGTGCCCAGCAGCACCCAGCGCTTGGCGCCGCCGCCTTCTTTGCTCATCAAATAATCGACCGCAGGAATCGCTTGCTGGTTCGGTGCGGCGCCGGTGTAGAACACGTTCTTGCTGAGCTCTTCACCTTCGTACTGAACTGGGTAGAACAGAAGGCCGTTCATTTCCTCTACGACCGGCAGCACGGATTTGCGCGACACGGAGGTCCAGCAGCCAAAAATCACCGAGACCTTGTCCTGGCCAAGCAGCTGCTTGGTTTTCTCGGCGAACAGCGGCCAGTTGGAGGCCGGGTCAACGATGACTGGCTCCAGCTTTTTTCCCATCACGCCGCCCTTGGCGTTGATCTCGTCAATGGCCATCAGCACAGTGTCTTTAAGCACCGTTTCAGAAATAGCCATGGTGCCCGACAGGCTGTGCAAAATGCCGACCTTGATGGTGCCGCCCGACTGCGCAACGGCGTCGCCGGCGAAGCCTAGTCCTGACAGTCCCAATGCAATGCTGGCGGCTAGCGTCTTCAGTGTTCCTCGACGAATCATGATGTATCTCCAAAACGGTGGTTGGTATTTAGATCCAATATGAATCCAGATAGGCAATGCAAGGGCCGTGCCTGACAGCTGGAGCCGGGTTTCGGCTACAGGCAGTGCGCCTGTAGGCCAAGTCAGTGCATTGCAGCGCCGACAGTCTCAGCCAGATTGCGGGTGAACCCGAACCGTGCGCGCGCCAATGCGGTGCGTCAATTGATGCACCGTGACAGAGCGGCAGAGCGGACAAAACGTGGGCGATGTTTGGCAACATGAAACGCAATATCCCCTAAACAGGTGATTGACCGCCTGCCGGCAACAGTGATAATTTGGCTGTGGCTCACTCAAAACACCCTGTCCGCCTCATCCACGCCGTGTGGGCCAGGGTAGCGATGTGGCTGGGTCTGCTGGCCGTGTTTTCGGCGCTGGTGGCACCCGCCACCATGCTGGCCGAAGAAGTTCGCACCGGCAAGCTTGGCGGGCTGTGCAGCGCGCAGTCGCGCGTGGCGAGCGACCCGACCTCAAGCGGTGAGGCGGCGCTGCAGGCGGGAACTCACTGCGACTGGTGCTCTTCTGTCGGCCTGGCACCGCCGACTTTGCTGGCTTTAGCGATCCTGCCAACGGCGCCGGGCACTTTCCTTGGCCTCCCTGATTCACCGACCCGTTGGGCAGCGTCCAGCACCGGGCTGCCGTTCAGCCGCGGTCCGCCTTCCCTTTGAACTGAACCGTCAGCCTTGAGTTTGCCGGGCCTTTGCAAAAGGCCTGCACAAAGGCTTCCTGCGCTTTGACCTGCCGGCCGTTTTTCGCCCGTTGGCCTCCTGCGCGACTCATCGTTCTTTTTATAGGGTGGATGCCATGAAAGCTTCCCGCATAACTTATCCTTTTCGGCTAAAGGGCACAGCCCTTGCCGGCCTGGCGTACATTGCCGCTGGCGGTACGCTGATTCCTCAACACGCTTTGGCCCAGGACTTACCTGCCAGCACTCCGGCTGCTGTAGAGGCGCCTATCAAATCACTAGGCGTGGTAACTGTCATCGGCGGTTGGCCGACGTCCTTGCCGACGCAGATCCCCACCACCATCGAGGGCATCACGCGCGAGCAGATCGAGCAGACCATCAACGCCGCCGACAGCGGAGACGCGCTCAAATATTTGCCGAGCCTGCTGGTTCGCAAGCGCTATATCGGCGACTACAACCACGCGGTGCTGTCCACCCGGGCGTCGGGCACCGGCAACCCGGCACGCTCGATGGTCTATGCCGATGGCATTTTGCTGTCGAACTATCTGGGCAATGGGCCCACCAATACGCCGCGCTGGGGGTTGGTAACGCCCGAGGAAATCGAGCGCGTGGACGTGCTGTACGGGCCTTTTTCTGCCGCTTATCCCGGCAATTCTGTGGGTGCGGTGGTTGATTACGTGACGCGCATGCCCACGCGTCTCGAGGCCCATGCCAAAGTCGGCGCTTTCGGGCAGTCGTTCAAGCTGTACGGCACCGACCGCAAGTTTGACGGCAACCAGGCCAGCGCCTTGCTGGGTAACCGCAACGGCGACTGGTCGTGGTTTGTCAATGTCAACCGTACAAAAAGCATCGGTCAGCCGTTGACGTTTGCGCTCAAGCCGGTCAGCACAGTCGTTTCGGCGGCTAATCCGGTAAGCGGTGCCGTGCCGGTGCTGGACCGCACCAATGCGCCTTCGGTGATTCTGGGCGCCGGCACCCAGTACGAAACGCTGCAGGAGCACCTGAAGATCAAGGTCGCGTATGACTTTTCGTCCACGGTGCGTGCGAACTACACAATGGGTTATTGGCAGAACACCGCTGAGAACCGTTCGGAAAGCTATCTGCGCAATGCTGCCGGCGCGCCTGTTTACAGCGGAAACGTCAGCATCAATGGCCGGGGCTACACGCTGGCGGCCAGCGACTTTGGCGTGAGCAACGAATCGTTTGAGCACCTGATGCATGGGCTGTCCCTCAAGTCCAACACAAAGGGCGTATGGGATTGGGAAGTCGCTGCCAGCCTCTACGATTTCCGCAAGGACCAGATCCGCTCGGCCACCACCTTTCAGCCTGGCGCGCTCAATGGTGGTGCGGGCATCTTGCAGGACCAGAATGGAACCCGCTGGAACACGCTGGCTTTGAAGGGCATCTGGCGACCGGCCGGCATCCAGGGAGCGCACATTGCTGACTTCGGCTATCAGCAAGGCAGCTACAAACTGCGCGTCCTTCGCTCGAACATTGCGGCTAACTGGAAGACTGATGATCCCTCAACACTGGCCAACGATGTTGGTGGGAACACCCGCTCGCGTAGCGTGTATGCACAGGACACCTGGCGTTTTGCGCCGCTGTGGAAAACCGTGCTTGGCGCTCGCGTCGAGAACTGGAACGCGTCAAACGGCTTTACAACCTTCGGTCCTGTCAACCCCGCGAATGCGAGCTATGCGTCCCGAAGTGAAACCAATGTCTCTCCGAAGGCGGCCCTGTCATACCAGTGGGCGTCTGACACGGTATTGAAGGCGTCCACTGGCCGCGCGGTGCGCTTCCCGACGGTGGGTGAGCTGTATGGCGCCACCAACACGGTTAACGCCCGATTCGTCAATGACCCGAACCTGAAACCCGAGAAATCGTGGACGACCGAGTTATCGGCGGAAAAAGACCTGGGCCACGGTTTGTTTCGCTTCACTTTCTTCAATGAAAACGTGCGCGATTCGCTGTTCACCCAGCTGACCCTCCATCCAATACTGAACCAGAACATCAGCCGGGTGGCCAATGTCAAACGCGTGCAGACCAACGGCGTTGAAGTCGCCTACAACGGCGACGACGTGTTCCGCAAAGGACTCGACCTGAGCGGCAGCGTGACCTAGGCTGATTCACGCATCAAGGAAAATGACGGTTTCGTAGCGGTGGCCGGCGACACCCTCGGCAAGTACCAGCCACGGGTGCCTGTCTTGCGGGCGACGGCACTTGTCAGTTACCGGTTCGACCCGGCCTGGACGGCCAGCGTGGGTGCGCGCTACAGCGGACGGCAATATTCGACGCTCAACAACGCTGACGTCAATGGCTTCGCCTACACGGGGGCCAGCAAGTATTTCACTGCGGATGTACGGGTTCGCTACCAGGTCAGCAAGCAGTGGAGCGCAGCGGTAGGCATCGACAACCTGAACAACTACCAATACTGGAATTTCCATCCGTACCCGCAGCGCACCTACCTGGCTGAATTGAAGTACGACCTGTAAAGACCCCGCCCATTTCATCAACCCATTCACGAAAGTTCATCATGAAAAATTCATTTGCTACTAAAGTAATAGCTTCTTGTGCAGGTATCACCTGGGCTACAGCCTCTTTTTCTCATGTAGTGTTGCAAGAGCGCACAACCACGGCATTGAGCACCTACAAGGCCGTCATGCTGGTGGGGCATGGCTGCGACGGCTCGGCCACCAACCAGATCAAGGTAACGATACCGCCCGGTTTCGCGGGTGCCAAGCCGATGCCGAAACCGGGCTGGAATCTATCCATGAAGATGGGCAAGCTGGCGACATCCTATGACGATGGCCACGGGGGTCAGGTCACAGAAGGCGTGAGCGAAGTGACCTGGGTAGCGGCCTCCAAAGACAGCACGCTGCCTGACACGCATTTCGATGAGTTCGTCATCAGGGGCCGGGTGTCCAAAGATGCCGGGCCGATGTGGTTCAAGATTTTTCAGGGCTGCGAGAAAGGCAGCACAGACTGGTCGGAAGTACCGGCCAGCGGCACTTCCATCAAAGAGCTGAAGACCCCGGCCGCGCTGCTTGAAATTAGTCCCCCGAAGTGAGCGCTTGTTCATCGTTCGAAAGGTCAAATCATGAAACCGATTTTCACGTTCTCCCGACCCTTGGTATTTGCCCGCACCCTGACGATGATGGGCATGTTGCTGCTATCGGTATCTAGCCACGCTTGTGATTCCGACGAGATGGTGGCGCAGATGAGAAGCGCCTGCACCGAGATGATCGCCGGCTACCAGAGGGCTGCCGGCAAACCCCTCGCCACCGCAGCAGCGCAAGGGCTTTTGACCCAGGCCAGGGCGCACTGCCAGGCGCTGGAGTTTGACAAAGCCGGCCTCAAGCTCGCAATTGCTGGGCGTTCTTCCCAGCCCGCCAAGGACCTTGTGGCCAGCAGTCGCTAGCATTTTTTGAAAGTATTTATGAAACTCAATTCTGTGTTTTCCGCGGCGCTGGTGGCTTTTTCCCTTGTCGGCGTTTCGGCGCAGGCCGAAAGCGTTCAAATCAGGGATGGCTGGGTGCGCAGCACCGTTCCCGGTCAAAAGGGCAGCGGCGCCTTCATGAAAATCACCGCAAAAGAGAGCGTCCAGCTTACGGGTGTTTCATCGCCGGTGGCTGGCGTGGCCGAGGTACACGAAATGAAAATGGAAGGCGACGTGATGAAGATGCGGGCGGTGCCGGTGCTGGAATTGGCTGCGGGGAGCACGGTGGAATTGAAACCGGGCGGCTATCACCTGATGTTGATGGATCTGAAGCAGAGCCTGACCGTGGGTAGCACGGTACCGGTCACGCTGATGTTCAGGGACGCGAAGGGTGCCGAAAGGCGGGTTGAGGTCAAGTTGCCTGTGGCAGTTGCCGCACCGGGCGCCAGCAAAGCCAAAACGGACATGCCCGGAGCATCTGCAAAATAACGTGCTCAGGTTTTAGACCTCAAACTCCTGCGCACTGGCTGCTACGGTTTTGATGGGCGAAGTTTGCCGCCCAGGCGACGGTAAACCGTGGCGCGACTGACGCCCAGCGAGCGCGCTGCTTTCATGACGTTTCCGCGGGCGTCGCTCACAGCCTGGTGAATCAGCGCGGTTTCCAGATCTTTTAGCGGCAGCGCGGCGGCAGATGACGCTCTGTCGGTTGTTTTCGCCGCCGGTGTGAAGCCTTGCCCGGCAGCCAGCGCATGCACGCGAAGGCCCGACCAGAGCGGCGCTTCTATGCTTTGCGGGTAGCCCAGCGCGTTGCGCTTCGCGGCATTAAACAGCATGTCGGTTGGCATGGCGAAAATATCGCTGCAATGCAGCGTTGCGGTGCTACCGGCGTGCAAACCGGACACCATTTGCCGCGCCGCCTGATTGGCGCCCAGAATGTAGCCATCGCGGTCTATGCAGAGCAGTCCGTCGGCGTCGTCGCCCAGACTTTGGCTGGACCAGCTAAGCCGCACTATCAAATCATTCGGCTTGCGCGGCATCAATGCATTTTCAATCTGACGTGCCGACTGCACCAGCAAATGCTTGAGCTCAGGCCGCTCGACCGCATCAATGCCGGTGACATCCAGCATGCCGGCGCAAAGGCCGTCGGGGCCAAAAAGCGGCACGCCGGCGCAGCTGTAGGAGACATTGGAATCGAAGAAATGCTCACCGCGGTGCAGCCAGACTGGCTGCAGCTCGCTCAGTGCCGCGCCGATAGCGGTCGTGCCCACACTGCCCTCAGACAAATCCGTACCGATGCGCGTGATCAGCTCGGCGCGCCGGTCACTGCGGTTGATCGGGCCGCCCACGTCCACCACCACGCCGTTGGCGTTGGTAAGAATCGCAAAATAACGGGTACTGGCGATGGCTTTGCCAAGCTTTTCAAGCGTCGGCCGACCTGCTTCCAGCAGCGCATGATTGCCCTCTTCGGTGCGGCGCAGGGCCTGCGGCGCAATCACGTCAAAGCTCACTTCATGCCCCGGCTGTTTCCCGCTCGCCAGGCAGCGCCGCCAGGAGCGTTCGATCCATGCGGATGAAAGCAGGTCCGATACGCTTCGTCCTTCGTGCAAAAAGGAATGGCGCGCCTGCGCGATCTGGCTGAGGCGTATTTCTGCGGGTGACGAGTCAATGGACAGCATAAAGAGGGGAAAAGGGGAAAAACGCCGCCGCAAAGATGTGCGGTAAGGCTGGCCCTGACTGTTCCATTTTGAGAATTTTCCCGGCGTTTGGCAAGCCGGCAAGGGTTTAACCTAGGCGGTCGGGGCGTCTCAACTTTCAACAATGCAAGACGCGTCGCAACAAGACTTGCCGTTAGCGGCAACGGTGATCGACCGAAACCTAGAAACCCACCCGCCCTCAGGAGACCCAGGCTATGCAGATTCAACTCAAGGTAAACGGTAAATCTTCCCAAGTGGAGACGCCGCCCAACACGCTGCTGGTGCAGGTGCTGCGGGAGCGGCTGCTGCTGACCGGCACGCACGTCGGCTGTGACACCGCCCAGTGCGGCGCCTGCACGGTCATCATGAACGGACGTGCCGTCAAGTCGTGCAATATTCTGGCCGCGCAGGCTGACGGCAGCGAGATCACCACCATTGAGGGCCTGGCCGAAAAAGACGGCACCATGCACCCTATGCAGGCGGCCTTCAAAGAGTGCCACGGCCTGCAATGCGGTTTTTGCACCACCGGCATGGTGATGAGCGCGGTCGATCTGTGCAAGCACCACCCAAAGGCCAGTGAAGGCGAAATTCGCGAGCTGCTGGAAGGCAATATCTGCCGCTGTACCGGCTACCAGAACATTGTCAAAGCCGTGCAAACGGGTGCAGCTGCAATGGCTGCCTGAACCAGACCTTGACAACTCAATAACTTTTCAGGAGTAGACAAATGGGTGCATCCGACTTCGTCAATCTGCCGAACATTGGCGCTTCAATTCGGCGCAAGGAGGACTATCGCTTCCTGACCGGTGGCGGTCAGTACACCGATGACATCACGCTCGCCAATCAAAGCTACGCAGTGTTTGTCCGTTCACCGCATGCGCATGCCAACATCAACAGCATTGACCTTTCAAAGGCCAAAGCGGCACCAGGCGTGCTTGACGTTTTTATCGGCGCCGATGTGGCGGCCGACAAAATCAACGGCCTGCCGTGCGGCTGGCTGATCACCAGCACCGACGGCTCACCGATGAAGGAGCCGCCGCACCCGATTCTGGCGCAGGGCAAGGTGCGCTACGTGGGCGACCACGTCGCCATGGTGGTGGCCGAAACGCTGGAGCAGGCCAAAAATGCCGCCGAACTGGTCGAGGTCGACTATGACGTGCTAAGCGCCGTTGTGAAGGTCACTGACGCGGTCAAGGCGACGGCGCTGCATGAAGCCGCGCCCGACAACCATTGCTATAAGTGGGCGATTGGCGACAAGGCGCAGGTGGACGCCGCTTTTGCCGGCGCTGCGCACATCACCAAACTCGATCTGACCAATAACCGGCTGGTGCCCAACGCGATGGAGCCGCGCGCGGCGATCGGCTCGTACAACCGGGCCAATGACGACTACACGCTGTATGTGTCGAACCAGAACCCGCACGTCGAGCGGCTGTTGATGACGGCTTTCGTGATGGGCTTGCCCGAGCACAAGGTGCGCGTGATTGCGCCTGACGTCGGTGGCGGATTCGGCTCCAAAATCTATCTGTATGCCGAAGACGTG
Organism: Polaromonas sp.; assembly: GCA_031423655.1. Classification (GTDB taxonomy): domain Bacteria; phylum Pseudomonadota; class Gammaproteobacteria; order Burkholderiales; family Burkholderiaceae_C; genus Polaromonas. The sequence goes on along the minus strand of JANPFZ010000235.1, from coordinate 86 downwards.
TGCCTGACCTGGGCCTCGAAAAAGCTCAACCGCAACATCAAGTGGACAGCTGATCGCAGCGAAGCGTTTTTGAGCGACGCGCACGG